>CALWKL010000027.1 GCA_944381255.1 uncultured Clostridia bacterium
CAATCAAAAAATGCACTTTTATTGCATATAGTGCTTAAATTTAAGCGAAAATTAACTTTTGACTTTACTTTTTGAAACTATTGAGGTACAATATAGCCATAAAAGTATAGAAAAGGAAAATTAAAAAATGAAATTAGGTGTTGTAGGGTTGCCAAACGTTGGTAAAAGCACCCTTTTTAATGCGCTTACCAAGGCTGGAGCAATGAGCGCAAATTATCCATTCTGCACTATCGAGCCAAATATTGGTATGGTATCCGTTCCAGATGAGCGCCTAGAAGTACTAGGCAAGATGTATTCTACGCAAAAAATAACTCCCGCAACAATCGAATTTGTGGATATAGCAGGCTTGGTACGAGGTGCAAGCAAGGGTGAGGGCTTAGGCAATAAATTTCTCTCTCACATTCGTGAAGTAGACGCAATAGTGCATGTAGTGCGTTGCTTTGAGGATAGTCAAATAATACATGTAGATGGTTCAGTAAATCCTAGCCGTGATGTAGAAACTATAAATCTAGAGTTGATTATGGCAGACTTAGAATCACTAGATAAGCAACTAATACGCATCACAAAGCAAACACGCAGTGGAGACAAACTAGCCAAAGAGCAAGAGGAAGTATTTACCTTGGTAAAAGAGCAATTAGAGAAAGGACTCCCTGCTAGGTCGGTAGAACTAGACAAAAAACAACAAAAGTTACTGCGTGAAGCATTTCTAATTACAGCAAAACCTACATTGTATGTAGCAAATGTGAGTCAAGAACAATTAGCCTCTGGGCTCAATGACCCCAAAGTAGCCGAACTTAGCGCCATAGCAAAGAAAGAGAATAGTACAGTCTTGCCAATATGCGCTAATATCGAAGCAGAACTGGCAGAACTGTCTGAAGATGACATTGAACTATTTAAGGAAGAATTTGGCATCAAAGAATTAGGACTTTCCAAACTTATAAAAGCAAGCTATAGCCTACTAGGTCTAATCAGTTACCTCACAGCAGGCGAAAAAGAAGTGCGTGCGTGGACTATCAAAAAAGGGACCAAGGCACCAGAAGCCGCTGGAGTCATACACTCAGATTTTGAACGAGGATTTATAAAAGCAGAAGTTGTATCCTATGATAGCCTAGTAGCACTAGGTGGATATACTCAGGCAAAAGAAGCCGGCAAGGTGCGTATGGAGGGTAAAGATTACGAAGTACAAGATGGCGACGTAATGTTGTTCCGTTTTAACGTGTAAATTATATATTTACCTATCAAAATTAGCAGTATAGTATACAAATTTAAGCACTAACCCTACAAAGTTATCCACTTATCCACACAAAAATGTGGATAACTTGAAATAAAAATTTATAAAAATTGGCAGGAAAAAGTTTTCTTGCCTTTATTTTTTAATATTTTTTGTATATTTTTGTCTAATTTTTATAAAAATGTGTATAACTAACGAAAGGCGTGGTTTTTACCCACGCCTTTTGTTTTTTTAATATTAAAAATCATCTACATTGTAATACTGTAACCGCTGTTACCTCTACAATATCATCAACAGTACAGCCACGACTAAGGTCGTTTACAGGCAAGTTTAACCCCATCGTGATAGGACCAATCGCCTTTAATCCTCCAAAATATTGTGTTATCTTGTAACCAATATTGCCTGCATCAAGGTTAGGCATTACAAAGATATTTGCAGGTCGCACAAAAGGCATATCTGGCATTTTGTTTCGACTGACTGTGCTATTGACACACGCATCAAACTGCGTCTCACCCATACACATTACCCTAGGATTATTTTTAGAAAAAATATTGTATGCCGAGCGAACTTTTTGCACGCTATCTGACTCTGCGCTACCCATGGTAGAATAAGATAGAAAAGCACAGCATGGCTTTTTTAACCCTAAATGCTTATATTCGTCTAACATCATCTCTGCTATTTGTGCCTCCTGCTCTGCAGTAGGATTTTCGATTACTGCACAATCGCCCATAACAAAGCAAGGATTTGTTACACGATTTTTGCCTACGAACAAAAAATACGAGCTAACCAAGCCTTTGCGACCTTTTACTAATTGCAGAGCAGGTCTTAGGGTGCTAGCTGTAGGCACCTCTGCCCCACATACTACTCCATCAGCCATACCTAATAGGCAATATGCATTAGCAAAATAAATTGGGTCTAAAGCCAATTTCCCTGCTTCTTCTATAGTCATGCCCTTGTGTTTGCGCTTTTCTAGTATCAAATCAATTATTTTATTTATATCTTTATAATCTTTTGGGTTGATAATTTGTATAGTTTTACTTGTATTTTTTAGTTGAGGCAATTTGATTTTTTCTTTGCTACCTATCAGTACAATGTTAGCAATCCCCTCTCTTACCACTCTAACTGCGCCTTCTATAATTCGAGAGGAAAATTCCGCCTCAGGCATAACAATCGTTTTGTCATACTTTTTTGCCTTTTTAATTAAGGTGCGTACAAAATTCACCTTTTTACCTCCCAATTTTATCTCGTTTGAGATTGTTCATTTTCGTTTTTTTCTATTATACTTTTACCTAATTCATAAATTTTATCATTTATAGACTTAATGTGTTGACACTTTCTTGGATTTGATGAAGCTCGTTGCGAAAAAAATTGATAATCTATAGAATTACGCATAATTCTATGTACATCCGCTTTTTCTGGGAATTTTTGCAAAAATTCAAGAATATACGACATATCCTTTCTTTGCTTGATTATTTCATTTTCAATTTCTTTAAAATACCTTTGGTCCTTGCCCGCTATTACAATTAGGCTTGAGTATTTTTTGTCTCGTTCAAGCAAATTTACATATTTTCTAAGTAAATCATCATCATTACCTAAATCAGCATTTGTCAATATTTTAGACTCTACTTCCTCGGGCAACTCATTCAAAATAGGTATAGTCTTGCTTGTTAATACGATAGGGTGCTCTAGATAATATCCGATTACCAAATCATAAAACTCTTTTAGTAATTTTGAGTCATTAAACAAATACGTAGCAGGATCTTGGCTATAAATTTCATAAAAATCTAAAATTGCCTTCTCACTTAGATTTTTATCTTTACTTAACGAAGCTTCCTTTATACTATTCAAAGCCTGAGACAAAACCTCTTTACTATATGCCATATACTCTCCTATGAACAAAACAAAATCTAAATAATTATACTACAAATAGCCTTTAAAAATCAATAAAATACCCAAATATTCAAGCATTTTATTTGTACTTTTTTGTCTATTATATGTTTTAGTTTGTTGTAGCCTAATAGTTAAAACAAAAATTACAATATTGTATTGTTTTATCTATAAAATTGTGGTATAATAAATTATATCAATTAGCGAGGTATTTTTATGGAAAAATTGACACCGCAACAACTTAACTATGAAGCATTCAAATGCGAACTCAGAGTGATGCCTTTTAGCGAAATCACCGATTACCAACCTTTACTCGAAAAAATCGACACTCTAGATGCACATACTAAAAATCAGGTAGCCCTTGCGCTATATCGAGACAAAAAGCAGAAAAAAGAAACTCGAGTAAATCAGGCACTCAGTATATGGAATAAGGTACACGATGCCGAGGCTATGTCTTTAATATCTACAGCATACTTCCAGCACTATGACAAGGAGCGTGGAGTATCTACCCTACGTGAAGCTATAGCACTAGGCAGTGTTACAGCGCAACTACGAGCAGGATATTGTACTTTGATGGGTATTGGAGTACGCCCAGATTTAGACAAGGCCTCTAATATTTTTAAGCGTTTGGCAAAGGAAAAAGTTCCAGAAGCAGTATACTTTACTGGAGCGCTATATATGATGGGTAGTGACACCACTCCCAAAGACCCAGAGCGAGCAAAAAAGTTATTGATGTGGTCTGTAGAGCATGGTTGCAAATTTGCAGAATTTGAACATGGAGTAAGCCTACTACAGAAAGAAGATACCAAATCTGAAGGTATAAAATACATATATAAAGCAGCACAAAAGCAAGAGGTACGAGCTATGATGTGGCTTGCTATAGAATTGGCTCGTGGTACGATTTTACCTCGCAATATGGCAGAATCTCAAAATTATATGGAGCAGTGCTATAACCTACGCTTCTTACCTGCAGTAAATGCAATAAACGAGGCACTTAAAAGTACCAAAAAAGATTAATTAAACAATTATTTGACAGTGTAATTTAATTAAAAACTAATAAAGCAACATTAAAAGTGTTGTTTTGAGACTAATTCCTTATTAAATCAATATTTTTGATTTTTTAAATATTTTTAATTATTTTGCACTGTTTATTTAACTATTTTTACAATATAAAGGGAAAACTTATGAATATTTTGTATGATTACATTGCTGAGCTTCTTAGCAAACAAAAAGGATTGAGTAAAGAGGAAGTCTTGACATATCTTGAGACGCCTAGCCTAGACAAAGGAGATGTAGCCCTACCTTGCTTTAAATACAGTAAAAGTATGCATCAATCTCCTGTAGTAATAGCACAGTCTTTACAAGACGGTTTGGAAGATGCCAACATAGCAGAAATAAAATCTGAAGGTGGATTCCTAAATTTTACATTCAAGCCAGAATTTTTAGCAAAGACACTGATGCAAAATTTACGTATTACTCAAGAACAAATTAGCGCAACTTCGGGAATGTTAAATAAAAAAGTTTTAATTGAGCACACTAGTATCAACCCAAACGCAAGCCCTCATATTGGCCGTGCTAGGAATGCTTTGATTGCTGATAGTTTGGTACGAATTTTTCGCTTCTTGGGTTGGAAGACAGACACTCACTATTTCGTAAACGATGTCGGCAAACAAATAGCGATGCTAGCATACGCAACACGGGACAAGCCTACAGTTACTTTTGATGAATTACTACAAATCTACATTGATATCAACGAACAAGCCAAGACTAATCCAGAGATTGAAAAAGAGGTGTTTGGGTACTTGGCGCGTTTTGAAGCGGGCGACAAAGATACAATTGCACAATTTAATAAAATTGTAGGCACCTGCATTCATGGACAAACAACAATATTCCACGAACTAGGCATAGAATGGGACCACTTTGACTACGAATCTCGCTACATTCACGAACATATTACTGACGAAGTACTTGCAGAATTAAAAAAATCACCAAAACTATTTAAAGATGAGAACGGTAGACTTGTGCTTGACCAAAGAGGAGAAAATATCGGTATCGAAGAGCCTATGCTAGTGGTTACTCGTCAAGATGGCACCAGCCTGTATGCATTGCGTGATATTTGCTATAGCCTTGACAAAGCACGCAGTGGCGCTGACAGAAATTTGTTGGTACTAGGCGAAGACCAAAAGGTATATTACCAGCAAATAAGTGCTGCTTTGCGACTATTGGGGGCGCAACCTGCAGAGGTCGTACATTACTCATTTGTACTTCTTCCCGACGGCAAGATGAGTACTCGCCAAGGTACAGTAGTACTTTTGTCTGATTTTATGAAGGAAATAACAGACAAGGCAAATGAAATCATTTTGGAAAAACGTGGCGTAAATGATTTGCAAAAAGCCAAAATAGTCGGATATGGTGCATTAAAATACAGTATACTACGCAGTAGCCCAGAGAAAAATGTCCTATTCGATTGGTCAACGGCATTAAACTTTAATGGAGATAGTAGTCTATATTCTCAATACAATTATGCTAGGATTCAGTCAATTCTTAGCAAGGCAACAGATGACTACTCAAACGCAAATTTTGCACTACTCACTGCTCCTAGTGAAATAGCACTTATAAAGCAACTGTATAACTTTGAATCTATTGTCTATTCAGCATATCGCAACTTAAACCCAAGCATACTCACTAATTTTGTGTTTAGTCTAACCTCAAAATTTAGTCAATTTTATTCAACACAAAATATATTGAATGCAAGTGATACTGAGATTCGCAAAGCAAGGCTCGCTTTGATAGACAAAACTGCTATTGTTATCAAAAACACACTCTCCCTACTGGGCATAGACGTGGTAAACCAATTGTAATTTAATTATCAATTATAATGAAAAATAAAAATAAAATAAAAAATAATTAATAAAAAATAAAAAAATATTAAAAATATTAAATAAATATCAATTAAAAATTAAAATATTATAAAAATTATTGCTAAGAAAAAATTGCTTTTTGGCTCTAGATTATATATAATTAAATTGATTAAGAGGGGGGCAAAATGAGTTTTATCAAGTGTCCAAGTTGTGGTAATGAAATTCAAAAAGAATCTGCAAAATGCATTTATTGCGGTTTTGATATGACACACTATGAGCGTGATACAAAAATAAAAATAGTAGTACAAGACCCCAATACTTTGCCTTTGGGTGGCAAAACTATCAATATCTACAATCGAAAGACAGATGAATGGATAGCAGAAGCTAAACTCGGTGATATCTTCTATATTACCATTAACGAACCCACTACTATATCAGTCAAAAAAACAGCATGGAAAACAGGTCATATTACACTGCGTGCAAAGCCAAATGCTACATACAAGATTATTTTTAAGACAGGTTTTTTGACTTCACGCATACTTATAAAGGATATAACAGATGCTCCAAATGAAGTTTGTGATAATTCTATAACTGATTCGGAGAACTCAAGTGAATAGCAATTCAATGCTTTTGGCAAAATTGCAAGTTTTAAACGGCAATCAACTCAAAATTTTGGCATGTGTACTAATGCTAATAGACCATATAGGAGCGATTTTATTACCTGAGATAACAGTATTGCGTATCATAGGACGACTTGCCTTCCCTATCTTTGCCTACTTTATAGCTGAAGGGTGTAAATACACTCATAATAAAACAAAGTACTTCTTGCTGATCGCTATACTTGGTATAGCAATGATGATTGTTCAATTTGCCTTTACTGATGAACTGTTTGGAAATATTTTTATAACCTTTGCTATGTCAATCTTGCTAATATATCTCTTTGATGAGTTAAAAAAAGAGATTTTAAATCAAAAAATAAATGCCCTTCGCCAAATTGGTTGGTATAGCATTATAATAATAGTGCTAGTAATTTACGCAATAATATGTAGTAATGTATCTATAGATTATGGCTTAGCTGGAGTAATGGTACCAGTACTAATAAGTCTAGCCAATTTTTACAAATTGAAAGTTGATATGGCAGAAATTTTAGACAATAAATATTTTAGGCTTATATTACTGGCTTTTGGACTAATAGCTGTATCTATTGTCTATGGAGGTATTCAATATTGGAGTTTGTTAGTACTCATACCGCTTGCCCTATATAATGGCGAGCGTGGAAAATGGAAGATGAAATATTTTTTCTATATATTTTATCCCACACATATCGCCTTGCTATATGGCCTATCCCTTGTGCTATAAATAAAAAACTTTAATTTTGCAGATATTTCGTTTTTATCGTAACCTTGTATTTAACAATAAATATTGACTAAAACAAATTTTTATGTTATTATTACTTAAATTAAAAGTATGGAGGCAAATAAAATGATAGATGACTTTAACGAAATTTCACCTGCTGATCTATCTCCAGAAGATGAGTTGATGCACTATGTATCTTACACTCGCTCTGCTAGCAATATGTACGAAACGACCGAAGTCCTAATTCCTAGTAGAGATATTAACAAAATTATTTTCCCTACAGACTGCACAAGTTTTGAACTTTTTGATAAAGTTTTGCGCCATCAAAATGACCAAACTGTTTTTGTAGGCGAGATAGTAAATCGAAGCCAATACTACATTGGTAAAAAATACTCTCTAGATGACCTAATCCGTAAATTCGGAGAAAACGCAGATATAGTTGAGATTTGCCGTGATTCTGGCTCCAATGCTGCAGTTAAGGTATATGGCAATGAGTTTATCGCTTTGCGTGATACCGACCAAGTAATATCACCAGATAGAGTAAAGACAAGTTCTACCCCTACAAAGTCTTATATGGAAAGATATTAAGTTTTTAAATTAAATAAAGTAAAGAAGTTACTTAAATTTTAGTAACTTCTTTTTTTATTTTTATTAGATAACAATAAATTAAAAATATAAATTATAAACTCGATAATATTTAATTATTTTTATCAAAAGTTTGCAAATCGCAAGTTATATTAGAAAAATCAAGTTTTTCAAGGTCTGTCTTTGCTATATATACAAACAATCTACTTTCGCAAGTCTTGTCAATAGGCAAATTAATGCTTAATAGTAGCATTAACTCATTATCCCCTACACTAGAACTAGTGCATTCTGCCAAAGATGAATGATTTATATCCACGGCATAACCGAGAATTTGAGCAACAGATTTATCCTCTCGTCCAAAAGCGATTACGCTATCTGGTTGCTTTAAATACTCAGGCAATAACTTGTTAGCTAAATTCTCTGCCTCGTACACATACGGTACTTGCTCGGCGCTCTTAAAATCTAAATAATTAGTATTATGCACTTGCATAGTACCATCAAAATTATTAAAATTAGGTGAAAATTCACTTAATTTATCATTAAAATAATAAATTTTCAATAAATTTTTATTATTTTCTACATTATTTTTTGTTAATTTTGCAAATACAGATAAACACCCACTTTTAGGTAAAATTCCCTCAGTGTCAAATTTATTTATTTCACCTAAATCTATTTGCATCAAAAAGTCATATGGCACTTCCTTGCTACCCGCATCATCGTTATCCATGTCGATAGGCCACTTAAAGTTTTGAGGCAAATCAGGTTTGCCACCTATTCTACTGTTTGTTTTATTCTCTGTAATATAAGCTTTTATAGCATTTTTCTTATTTTCTTTAAAGAAATTTATATAATTAAACTCGCTATTAGTATTTTTACGAAATTTTTTCGTTTTCTTAAACTCTATTTTGTCCTTTTCTCCATAGACAAATAAAGATTTTGGTTTATATCCCTCTATATGATAGACATATCTATCACAATATTTATGGTCAAAATCGTGCTCTACATATGCGCCATCTTTGTTTTTTACCACTACAAATATTAAACTATAGCAAAATATATAGTAATTTGGAGTTTCGATAACAAAATGCATAAAATGTAACAAAGTAAGCACTAGCATAGCCACAAAAATCACAAGTTTCGCTGTAGGACTACTTAAAAATATTATTGTTATTAATCCAACTAATATAATACAAGTTGCAAAATACGGCGGATACCGTCCCCAAGTAATTTTCATAAATTCTCCTTACCTTACATTATTTAATAATATTATCTATTGAATATTTTGTCAAGCGAAGTTAAAAAATATTATTATATAAATTACAAAAAGTACAAAAATTATCACATACTTGCGTATTTTTGTCATTAAGTTGCATATTTTAGTCATTAAGTCGCATAATTTGACAACAATATTAATTTTTGATTTAAGTAAATTAATTTAAAAAGTTATCTTTTGCTATAAACAAAAAATATCCTTTTAAAAAGGATATTTTCTCTAATTATTTTCATTATCTTTTTGCTCTTGTTTCTCTTGCTCTTTTTTGCGTTCAAAATAATTTTTGTAACCTACAGCTTGGTTATCACCCTCGTCCCAGCCTTTGCCTCCTGTAGCCAATAACCCTAGCATTACAGCGGCAGCCAATACTATTGCAACGATTGGAATTACTAATTCTGAAGGCATCAATGCAGCAGTTACAGCACATACAACAGCTACAATCAATAGACCTGCACCAGAAATAATTTTAAATTTTTTTATAACGGTAACATTTTTTTGAAATATACCTTGAACCAGCAGTATCAGTCCCCAACCAGCACACAGTATCATACCTGCCCAAGCCAAATTAAAGAAACCAAAATTTTCTGGAATAATTACACTCAAAAGGTACAACACTGCGGCAAGAACCAAAACAACTGCACCCAAAGTCTTATATAAGAAATTTTTGCTCATTTTACACCCCTTATCTTAGTATTACGGTACCAGACACCGCACAAATTTTTTCGCCCTCAGTAAGCACAATATCACTATTATGAGCATAGGTCCTCACAATACCTGAAAGGCGAATTTTCACTTCGGGAACATTTTCATTCGCCACTAGCACTGTATATTTGCCTGGCATCAATAATGAATCTTTTGAGACTAAGTAAGTTTGATTCCTATCTAGCAAAATATCTCCCTCACGCAAACTTACCAAAACATTGCCAGCTTTGTCAGTAACTTCATCTTTCTTGGTGTATCTTGCATCATTACGCACATATACACCACTGACAACCTCTCCATCTTTTTTTCTTCTGCGCACAATAGCCGAAATGAGCCAAGATAATACGACTATTACCAGCACGGCACTTACGACTATTAGTGCAATAATACTCCATTCCATACCAAATAATTCCTTTTTTAGTATTTTGCAATTTCATTATACTATTATTTTAAATTTAAAACAAACAAAATGATATAATTTCTCGCTTTTGAGTAATGTTTACTTCTCAATATACCGAATAAATTAATTTTAATTTCTAATCGAGAAAGCAAGTAAGGTAAACAAAGCCAGCGACAAGCAATATTGTCAATATAGTTACCAACGACACTTTAAAAATACTTAGTGGTGTCTTACCAGTAACTTTGCCATTTTCTCCATTTACATAAAAATTATATAATTTCCCTCGGTAAGTGTGATGCCCTACATACACAGGTACCAACACATATTTATATTTTTGTTTTAAAAAAGCAGTCTTGGCATCTAAAAAATCAATAGTATCATATCTATAACGCTGTAAGATACGCTTCCTTATATCTCCACGCATCAAGTCCTGCCCCTCTTTCCAACACGCTTTACCATCTTTGTTATAAGTACTAGCCTTGAATCCCCTCAAATAATCTTCATTGTATACTGGCGCATCGTTAGTAGAAAATGGAGATAATTTATTAAGTGTAGTGGTAGTTATATTAGAACTCGCCTGTACCAAAAAATCATCGTATTTTACATCAATATTTCCATTTATATAGAAATATCTAATATAACTACTTTTGTTGGTATTAATGCGCTCTCCTAGTCTACCACTATACGAAGTTTTTGTTTCACAATCGAATGTAAAGACTGGATTATACACACCATGGATATTCTCTGGCATTGCACTTTTCTTAAAATTTCGTGGAGCAAAAAATTTTTTCTTTACCCAGTTTTTTGCCAAATTTGCCACATTCTCCACTGGCATTTTAAAAGGAACGACTCCTTGAGGCTTTAAGCCTGGCAATTCATTGGTTTTTATAATATGTTTAGTACCGCAAAAACTGCACTCATGTGCGACATCTTGATTGCTAATTATCTGCCTCGCCCCACAAGTTTCGCAACTATATACCTCTACATTATCCCAAACTTTTGCTTCGTTTAGTAATTCATCAATATTTTTTTCAGTAACAGTGGTATCCGCATTTATATCAAATCGACTTCCACAATATTGGCACAGTACTTTTTGCTGGGCTACATCAAAAATTGTTTCTCCACCACAATTGGGACATTTATAGATATTCATCTCTACATTGTCGTCAGAATACAACTTTTCCTGAGCTTTGTCGTATTGTTCTTTTTTCATTTTAATTTAGTACCACACTCCGCACAAAATTTTGCGTTTGGCTTAACTTCTACACCGCAATTAGGGCAGGTAGGGCGTAAATTTTGTCCACACTCCGCACAAAACTTTGCATTAGCACCTACATGAGCACCACATACAGGGCAAACCTTACCTGTAGGAGAGTTATTGGACATTTGTTGCATATTTTGGGCAAACATATTACCCATTCCCATACCCATGCCCAAGCCCATTCC
>CALWKL010000028.1 GCA_944381255.1 uncultured Clostridia bacterium
TATCTATAACTGTAAGACCTGTATAATTTGGTTCATTTTCAAAACTAATGTCTGCAAACACATAATATTGCCCAGCATCAAGAATATTAGTTTTATCGATAACATAAGTCCAATTATTTGCATATGAATAAGGATATAACTTGTCTTGTTCACTCAAACTATCATATATAGATTTTTCTATATAATAATACGAAACGCTATCTCCCTCTTGTAACTGGTAATTCCCTAAGGTTAAAGTTGGGAAGTTGTCTTCCTCGCCATAAGTCCAAGATCGATGAGACAATGAAGTTGTGTAGAAAGGAGTTTCACTAGGAATTATACTAAAGGAAAAATCAGCGCTCACTACATCGTAAGAGATATTAATAGAATAACCCCCAACATCTGGAACTTCTTTAATTTGATCTATCTTATCTGAATTTTTATAAAATTCGATAGTATATTCATCAGAATTTAAAACTTTTGTAGAATTGTCATCATAGATTGCAGTGACTTTCATGTTTTCAAGCGAATAGATTTCGTCAGTACTTGTTCCATATTCATACTCGGCAAGTGAACCAACGGAAAGGTCGTCAACTGTTATTGATTGAACTTTTTTATCCCCGCAAGCACTCAACAGGAAAACAGCTGGCAAAATAATAACAAAAGCCATAGCAAACATAAAAATTTTCTTTTTCATACATCCTCCTTTTTGTTATACGCACAGAAATAGTTGTTCGTGAAAAAGTCGACATATAACTATAAAGTCATAATAACATAAAATCTATAAAATCACAACCAAATTCACATATATTCATTATTAAAGTATCATAACTGAAATAACGATTATACCCACAATAAGCGCAATGCTTAGTAAAATTTGAAAATTTCCGATAAATATACCCAATTTTTTATATTTCTGACTTGGAGTTATCTCAAGTTCGGCTTCCAAGTTTTCAATTTTTTTTCTGTTTTTCAAGCATTGGTTTTCTCTTTTCTGCCGTCCAACCCACACCCATAATTGCCATTTTAAATGCGGTAAAAGTATACTCACCACGATATTCAAAGGCAACAATAAGGTTGTAACAAAAAGTCATTTAAATCAAAAAACACCATGAAGAGAACTATCTGTCCTAAATGAAGAAAAACCAATATTTAAACCCAAGTACCAAGCCAATAAAAATCAATGAAATGATATAAAAAATTCTTGCGCAAGCCCATGCTTTTTAATCTTTATTAAATAATTGAATCTACATAAGTCTCGTTTGTCTTCATTAATTTTCGCAAAGTAGCGACAATATTTGATAAGGTAAAATTAAATTTTTGAAGCATCTCAACTCCTGTCCCAGTTTCACCAAAGTCATCTACTCCTAGAACTGCACCGTCTAAACCTACAATTCTGTACCAGCCATTAGTTACCCCTAATTCCAGCACCAACCTGCATCTATTCTTACTGGGCAAGACACTTTCTCTGTACTGCTCCGATTGTTTAAAAAATAATTCTCGATTGGGCATACTAACAACTCTTACGCTATAGCCTTCTTTTTCTAAAAGTTCTTGAGACTTCAAAGCAATATTTAATTCACTACCTGTTGCTATAATTATACCATTTAACTCTTTTTTATTTTTCTCTTTTGAATATATGTACACACCCTGCATTGTCCCACTAAAACTAGATTTTTGACTATTTTTAATTTTTTGCCTTGATAATATTAATGCAGTAGGATTTGGGTTATTTAGAGCATAATGAGTGCTGGCAGACAATTCAATCTCATCACAAGGTCTAAAGACATTTAGCCTAGGAATGCATCTAAGACTTTCTAATTGTTCGACAGGTTGATGAGTGATACCATCTTGTCCAACCATTACAGAATCATGTGTAAAGACAAATATTTGACGCAAACCCATAATCGCACTCATTCTTATTGCAGGGCGCATATAATCACTAAATACCAAAAAAGTAGATACTATTGGAAGTATTCCACCACCAAAAAGCGCTAATCCATTGCTAATAGCAGCCATACTGCCTTCACGCACACCAAAATAAATATTCCGTCCTAGATTTTGACTATTTAAACATTTTTCATTTTCGATTACATTGCGAGTTGATTTTGCCAAATCAGCACTACCTACAATTAAATTAGGAATTTGTGTAGATAATTTTTGTAACAAATTACCCCACAAGTCCCTCGTAGACACAGACTCTTCATTATGCATATTATATAATTTTTTTGATATATTATAATTTTTGCCACAAAGCTCTGCATACTTTTTAGGGTGCAGTAAAGACATTTTTGTACTTACTTTTTTCCATTCTTTATACTGATTTATTTTAGCACTTAGCAAATTTTTACAAAAGCTGTATACATCTTCAGCCACTTCAAATGGTTGAGTAGATATTCCTAAATTTTGAGTAATTTGATTGTAAATATCTTCTGTAATCAATGGAGAATGAGCATTGACTGAATCTGCAAAAGGACTATCATAGGCAATAGTTGTAGTACAAATAATTATTTTTGGCCCTTTTTCTTCTTTTATTGACTGAATTGATTCAAATATATTGTTATAATCATTGCCATCGGCTAGCAATACACTCCAGCCCTGAGAAGTAAAGCGAGCCATTATATCCTCATCAAATACACCTTTTGTACTACCATCAAGAGACACTCTATTGCTGTCATACAACACAATTAATCTATCTAAATCCAGATTGCCAGCGATACTCGAAGCTTCATAACTAATACCCTCCATCAAGTCTCCATCACCACAAATGCAATATGTATAATTATTAATTATTTCATTTTGAGAGTTATATTTCTTCGCTAAAAATTTTGAACCTATAGCCATTCCCACAGCATTGCAAAAGCCTTGTCCCAATGCACCAGTAGTACAATCAACCCCTTTAGTCGTTATTTCAGGGTGGCCTGGCAACCCTCCCATTGTCCTAAAAGTCTTTAAATCATCTATTGTAAGAAAACCAAACAAATGAAGTGCGCTATACAAAAGAGCGCTACCATGTCCAGCACTTAGCACT
>CALWKL010000029.1 GCA_944381255.1 uncultured Clostridia bacterium
ACACCAGTTTCCAAATCACGATTGCCGAATTCAATGCGCAAAGGCACTCCGTTCATCTCATAGTGCTTGAATTTGTAGCCAGCAGAATAATCAGCTAGGTCTACATATGCGCGCACACCTGCATAAATAAACTTTTGGTTAAGTTCTTTGCAGTATGATACTAGTTCATCATTTTTTAATGAAATAGGCACGATGACTACTTGAATTGGAGCCACTCTAGGAGGCAATACTAAGCCTCGCTGGTCGCCATGAGTACAAATTAGCGCACCTATTAAGCGAGTAGATATACCCCAACTTGTCTGATGAGGATATACAAGTCTTCCATTCCTGTCTTGGTACTGAATATCAAAGCCACGAGCAAAATTTGTGCCCAAGTAATGACTAGTACCAGACTGCAAACTCTTACCATCTCTAGTCATTGCTTCAATAGCAAATGAATCTACAGCTCCAGCAAATTTTTCCTTTTCTGTTTTCTTACCTACGATTACAGGCACAGCTAGTAGGTCTTCTGCTACTGATTGATAAATGTGCAACATCTTCAAAGTTTCTTCTCTTGCTTCTGCCTCACTCTCGTGTAAGGTGTGCCCCTCTTGCCACAAAAACTCTGAGGTACGCAAAAAAGGTCTAGTAGTCTTTTCCCAACGCACTACATTTGCCCATTGATTTAATTTTACAGGCAAATCTCGATAACTGTGAACCCATTTTGAAAGCATATTACAGATGACAGTTTCGCTAGTTGGTCGTACTACCAATTTTTCTGCCAACTCCTCGCCTCCCGCATGGGTAACCACAGCCACTTCGGGAGCAAATCCCTCTACATGCTCCTTTTCTCTCTCTAGATAATTATATGGAAAAAGTAACGGGAAATATGCATTCTGGTGTCCTGTTTCTTTAAAACGGCGATCCATCTCGGCTTGAATTTTCTCCCAAATAGCATAGCCATATGGACGAATAACCATAGTCCCTTTTACTGGGCCATAGTCTGCCATTTCAGTCTTTAGTACCACATCGGTGTACCATTGTGCATAATCGGTTTCGATATCAGCAATTTCTTTTACAAATGCATTTTTTTCCATAATAATTCTCCTTAATAATCAAGTTTATATTATATTAGCACAAAAGCAACAAAAAATCAATATGAATTTATCCAAATTACATTAAATAGTGATAGCATTAATTCTTTTTAACAATAAAAAAACTCCTTCTACAAAAATAGAAAGAGTAAATAAATTTTAGCATTTTTCTGCACTGCTAGCACAATTTTCTATTAAATAATCATTATTTACAATTCCACCTAATACAGTAGCCATAGGAGCAAGGTGCATATAATCATCTTTATTATACTTTACTAAGTCATATTTTGCCAAATCAAGTGCGATAGCTATACGAGCCAGCGTGTTACCCATATTACTACCTTCGATGCAGAATTGCTCTGCGTTTACTATTTCATCGAGCAACATCTCGTGCGCAGGGCCAAGATTTGCCTTGATTACATTTACTTTATTACGATACTGCCATTCTGCATAATTTACCCATTCTGATTGAATGTGATTGACATAGTTTTCGCAATCTATATCATCAAATTCATCTGGGCAAGCATACACAATACCAGCGTCCAACATTTCCTCTAGCTGTGCATCGACAACTTTCTGCAAAGTGTATTTCCCAATTGAGCCAAGGCTATAAGATTGAGCAAGGTCAAGAGCGATATTTTTGTTAGTCGCACGAGAAAAATCACGACTTATGTAATCCATCTCAAATATTTTTAAAAAAATGGCTTTTTTGATACTATCATCAAACATACTAGCATATCTCCTTTTACTACTTTTTGTTTATTATATATGCTATATAGATTTTGTCAACGAAAATCACTACATTTTTATCAAAAATTTTTTATATATTAAGTTGCCAAAATGCGTATTCGGTGGTACAATAGGTCGAAAGTTACAAAGGAGAAGAAAATGAATATTCACAGTATACAAGATTTAAGGCGAGCACACCAAGAGGCCAGACTACAAAGAGAATTATCTAAATCTAGCGATTATTTGACAAGCAAACAAAATACTATCCAATACAGTTATAGCTCTATATCTTTAAACCATTATGACAAGTTATTTGTTATAAGTTTACCACAACTCGTACAGTATATATCTACTTACTGCACAGAGAATAATATTTGTGAATCAGTATCATTGCAGGCAAAAAGTGCTAAACCAAATATAATAGAAGGCAAAGATTATGCAGGTAATAGCCAATATTGTTATAACTTACCTATAACATATTATGCCGTTATGAATCAACCTAACAATGTCGCTAGACCATATTTTGATATATGTACTATCAATTATAGTGTGGTGTCAAACAGGGAAGATGCAAATGAGTGTCTTGAGCAAATTCGTGAAGAAGCCTTGCTCTCTGCAGAGCATCAAAAAGTAAATTTGCTTACTAACCCAGTGTTGCACCTTGATAGTTATTTCCAAGAAGAAACTAATTTAGGCCTCAGTGGCATAAATGCATCAGAAATGTTGTGGAATTCGGTAGAAGCATATACAAAAGAGCGTATGCAATCTAAAAAAATCGATAATCAACACACTATAGCAAACTTGCAAGCAGAAAATATAAAATTAGATAATTGTGAATATGAACTGGAGCACATATAGTATAGGCAATACAAAATAGCTTTAATATTTACTTTATTAAAAAAAGAACTTTATCAGATAGATAGAGTTCTTTTTTTATATAAAACTTAAATTAAATGACAAATTTTTAAATAATTACTTATTAAATGTATCTTTTAGACTAATAGTTTTGTTAAATACCAATCGTTCTGGAGTGCTATCCTTATCTACACAATAATAGCCCTTGCGCATAAATTGGTATACAGTCCCCACAGGAGCATTTTGTAAATAAGTCTCTACCAAGGCTTCTGACTCAGACATAGAATTTGGCTCTAGCACATTATCGATGCTAGCACCATTAGCTAATACTTTGGCCGGTTGCAAAATATCAGGCTTAGTAAGATTCTTAAATTCTCTAATTGTAGCACGCAGATAGTTACCCTCTGCGACAAAATGAATGGTACCTTTGACCTTTATACCACTATTGCCTGCCCCACTCTTAGTCTCAGGTAAATATTCGCACTCTAGGTGGTCAATTTCACCAGTTGGAGTATATACGACATTGCTGCATCGAATAACATAAGCACCCTTAAGGCGCACCATACCACCGACAACTAGACGATTGTATTTTGCAGGAGGGTCTAGACTAAAGTCTTCCTTCTCTATATATATTACCCTACCAAACTGGCTCTTATGATATGTCTTTGGCTCTTCATTTGGATTGTTCTCTAGTTCAATATCTTCATTTTCGCCTTGGTAATTAGTAATCACAACTTTGAGAGGGTCTAATACTGCCATTACTCTAGTAGCAGTACGGTTTAATTCTTCACGAACATAGTACTCAAAATTTGACAAAGGCAATACCGTAACAGCCTTGGTAACACCATTATT
>CALWKL010000030.1 GCA_944381255.1 uncultured Clostridia bacterium
TTTTTTTGTATATTGATAAAATATAAAAGGTGAAATTTAAGTTAGTTTAGGCTTATATTTGGTATAAAATATTGAAAAAAACTTGCACTTTTGATATAATCTGTAAGGAAGTTTTTTTAGAAAAGATTTAAAAAAGGAACAAGGAGTCAAGAGTGAGTAAAGAGCAAAATGTTGTGGAATTTTATGTAATATGTAACCGATTGAAAAATTTAATACGCGCAGGCTGGAAGGAGTGGCAAGTAAGCGCTGAGCGAGTAGAAAGCGTAGCAGAGCATATTTATGGAGTACAAATGCTGGCGATAGCGATGTGGTCGGAATACAATTATTCAATTGATTTAAAAACTGTCTTATTTATGCTAGCAGTACATGAATTGGAAGAAACTGTGATAGGCGACTTAACTTTATTTGATATGAGTGCAAGTAGTAAAAAAGAATTAGGACATAATGCAGTATGTAAAATTTTAAGTAATTTAGCGAATAGACAAGTTATTCAAGATATTATTTTTGAATTTGATGAGGGCAAGACTCCAGAAGCAATTTTTGCACGCCAATGCGATAAATTGGAATGTGATATACAGTGTAAATTGTATGACGAGATGAAGGCTGTGGATTTGGACTCTCTAAAGGATAACCAAGTCTTGCAAATTCCTAGTGTAAAGGAAATGATAGAGCGACAGGGGTCTTGGTCAGGGGCGTGGCTAAAATTTTCTCAACAAAGATACAATTATGATGAAAATTTTATGCAGGTATCAAATTTTGTAATGGATAATAACATTGCTAAGAAGCAATAAATTAACTTTTTTAAATTAAATCTAAAATTTTAAATAATATATTAAATTAATTATTAAGATTAGGAACATATGTTAAAAATTTATGAGAAGACTGAGCAAGAAATTGATGAAGAATTAAAAATTTTTTGTTTAAAAGAGAGCCAAGAATTAACACAAAAGTACCGAAAATCTATCTGTACTACTTATGTAATTACCAAGGAAGGACATCGAGTGGATACTGATGAACTTAGTGAAAAGCAAGTATTAGGTCTATGTAAGTCTGCTATAATTACTGCTTTTAACAAAAATGATTTTCATTTATTAAATGAGGCATTTCGGTTAGCCAATATTACTTCGGCTAGAATTGACCTAAGCTATGCAGGACTTAAGGAAATAGTGCCAATGTTGAAAGATAATAGAGTTAAGGTGCGTGCTTGGTCAGCAGATATATTTGGGTGCTTTGATTTGACAAAATACCACAATGCTTGCCTAATAACTAAATTTTTGGAGCAAAGCAAAGGGAATTTTAACGAACCAAATAAAAATCAAATTTGTAACACTTTGGATATAATGGAAAAAAATGAGCAAAAAATGATGGAAAAATATTCAATAAATAAAAAATAATAAATACCGTTGTTGATTAACGGTTTTTATTTTTATAATTTTAAACACTTTATTAAATTTTGTAAAATTTAAACTTTTTTAATACATTATATTGTTTGATTATTATTAAAATATATGATATATTTAGGGTAATATATATCGATTTTCCCGATTTATTCTCCCTACAAAATGATATATATATTGTTTGGAGGAGGACGAATATGAAGAAAATGCATAAAATTTCCCTTTGTAGACTCCTTTCAATTACTTGGTTAAATATATGCAGGAAGGAGGGGTATTGCGATTGTGAGTGGTGAATTAATTTTTGGAGACACGTGTTAAATTTAAGTTCTGCTAGTGGCAAAAAAGGGTATATCATTCTTTAGGGCATATTGTAATTATGGCAATAGGTGTATTCTTTGCTTTGTGTATAAAATGGTTGTGGGTAGGTGGCTTTCAAGAAGGGAATTTTAACCTTGCTGCTACCATAGTAGGAATAATCTTATGTGCAGTGGTAACTCTATATATGTTTTTTCAAGGATTTATCAGCCAATTGGCTTTGATTATTATAGCAGGCATAGGAATAGCTAATCCTAAAGAAAGAGGCGCAAATATTATTGCTTTTTTGATAGCCTTGATTACTGTAGCAGGGGTAATTACTGCTTGTGTATTTTTGTTTAAATAAGTGAGAAAATAATTTTATCTAGTAAGAAGGAGGAAATATGAAAAATAAATTTTTTAGTTTTATTTTTGCATTTGCTTTTTTGGTACCGTGTGCTTTTTTGCTTACAGCGTGTAATAAGACCGAGCCAAGTATCAATAATATTGTCATAGTGCAAGGCGCTCAAGATGTGGGTCAAAATACTCTTGACAAGGGTATATATCAATATGGAGATAGGCCGATATTAGATGATTATAAAATAAAATTGACTTATAACGATGGCTCTAGCAAGGAGGTAAGCAATGCTGATGATAAGCTCTCTGTTAGATATGAATATACTGCACCAAGTGAGAATGCGGCTGTAATTATCGACAATTTGGATACTTTAGATGTAGGATATTATCAAATAGTATATACTTACGAAAGTGCTTCATCAATCGAGGCGAGAGTATCTTTTGTGATTGAAAAGGCTGTTTACCAAAACGACTTAATCACAGTCCTTGATAGCCGAGAAATAACTTATGGTGGACTGTTGCCTGAGATTTCTATCCAAGGTATAGATGAAAACATCGAGTACGAATATATCAAATATTTGACACAAGATGAATTTGATGCTTATAAAGAATTGACTACGCTAGAAGATAGACAAAACTATCTAGAGAATAATAATGATTTTGCTGTATATGATTTTTGGGAAAATGTAGGCACATACTACTTATATATCAATGTTGGAGCTATGCCTAATTATTTGGATAAATATTCAGAGCCAGCACCTCTAACAGTGATACCGGCTACTCCTACAAAGTCGGAGAATGCTGATGAAACTGCTCCTACAGCGACTTTTTCTTATGCAGACCTTAATGATGAATTTACAATCGGTGATATTCAACTAAAAGATATAAAGATTAACGATATTGGTACCAATATTACTTACGTAGATAGCGCTAACATTGCTATTGCAGGTTCATTACAATGGGACCCTGCAGTAGCTAATACAAGTATAAATTATAGCAATAATGGAGATTTATTTAATGTAGTTTTCGTGCCAGAAAGTGCTAACTTTAATGTGGTAGATTATGGAAAAATTGCAATACAAATAAGCCAAATGGAAATCTCATACGGTGAAAGCAATAATTTGATTGAATCTTCTACTGAATATAACGAACAAGAGAAAACTTTATATTTGTACTACAATATTAGTTCCTTGTTCAATCCACTAGATTATGTTGAATTTTTAAAATGGAATGGGCAAGAATGGGTGCAATCTGACAGTATTGTAGCAGATGATAGCACGGGTACTAAGTGTATCGTAGAATATCAAACCAACGCAAATGAATATAAATACAAATTAAGATTAAGAGACAATGTAAATTGTGTGTGGAGATTTGGAAATGGAGACACCACAAATACTGATATTGAGATAACGAGAAACATTAATACCAAAAAGTTATCTACCGATATTAATATTGAGAGTGCTACACTTAGTCCAGCGGGATATGCTCTGCTACCTTTTAGTACAGACGATAGATTAAGCAGTATTAGCGTTGCTGTCGTAAATAAAGATAGTAGCACTTTAGGTTCTTTCTTCAAGGGCGAGAGTGCTGAGATAGTCGAGGTAGATGGTAAGTCTTATGTAAAATTTACTCCAGAAGGTTTTTATAATTCAAATGGCGAACTGGATAATGACTCTACTGTCGCTTTGGGCTATGCGTACATTAAAATTACAGGCACTCCTAGTAATGAAAATTACACTTTTGACGGAATTGAATACCAGGTAATTATTGCTAGATTATCAGCAGGTCCTAATTTAGATAGTGGGGAGGCTGTGCAATTGGTCGCTGGCAAGACTTATAAAGAATGTCTTAACTTTTTAGTAACAGATAGTTACGGCACTTATACTTTTATAATAAATAACAAAGATATCAATCTAAGCGACACTATACCAGAAAGTATAGCTGGAAACTTTATCTCATATAGTTTTACTTCAAAAAGTTATATATATTATAGTAATCAAAGAAGGGCTTTTGATATAGAGATTCAAAGCGCACAAGCTTGATAAGATGAAAAACTAATAAATGCAAAATGTTTTTTAATGCAATAAAATTTTAGTATTTGTTAAATAAAATTACTGGTTAGTAAAACTCTATTTGCAATAAAGCAAAATTTAAAAATAATAATAAAAAAGCGATAAATTATAGTTTATTGCTTTTTATTTTTATTATAATGTTGCACTTCCTTATTGCTTATCATACTTAATATAAAAATATGCATTGACAATATGATTACAGTGTGTTAAAATTGGGCGAAATCATACAAGGGAATAATAATTTAAGTGATAATGCAATATGCTGTAAGAGTTTATTTTACTAAAAATTAATAAAAAATATAGTAAAATATAAAACTTATTGAATTTTTTGTAGAAAAGACAAAGATTATTATAAATAACTAAATTTAATATTTGTTTAGTAATTTTATATTAGATTAAGATGCGTGGAGGACTTTTTTGATGTTGCCGGCTATAGATGATTCGGACTATTTTGTCAGTGAAGAATTGAGAGGAATGAGCACAAAGGTTATTGAGTATTTGATGGATAATTTTGCGAGCCCTCTAGGTTTTAGTAGTTTGAGGCCGGAAAGTTTGCATCACTTCGTAGATGGACTACTTGCATTTAGGGCGTTTTTCTGCTCAATAGGATATTTGGAATTGTCCAAAGAAATAGAAGATTGCCTAGATGAGATACAAAAATTCGCACACGATATTGATTATAAATCATTGACTGGATACAGAATTTGCCAACCTCAAAATCCAGAATATTATGATTTTGCTAGTTATATGCATTCTATAGAAGAAAACAAAAGCGGTAATTAATTGATTACCGCTTTTTTAATAACATTTAATAATATTTAATTTATAGTATTTTGCTGTATGGGGTCATTTTGTATGCATTTTTTTAATTTTAAATTGCTAT
>CALWKL010000031.1 GCA_944381255.1 uncultured Clostridia bacterium
GTTCTCAGTCTAGTCCCCAACCCTCCGCAAAGAATTATAACTTGCATCACTACTTCTCCTTTCAAACTAGTGGCTTCATTATATTCAAAATTTTATAAAGTTGTCAAATAAATTGCATTAGTTTAAATTTATTTTTGACAAAATAGCAAAAATTTTTGTTGTATTCAATATTATTTTTTAAATTTTCACAAAACTTACCAAACCTAATAAAAATTTTAGTGTAATTAAACTATATAATTAAATACAAAAATAAAAAAGTTTTATATGCTTCAAAAATAAATTTAATTAACTTGGTTATTTACCTTATCAATAGAACAAATATAAATAACTGCACTTTAGCCATTATCTAAATACAATTACTATATTTTGTTATTTTAGTTTTACAAGAGAGTAATCTATATATCCTAATTTATTAAAACCTATAGTGGTTTATTTAGCATAATACGAACTTACAGACTTAATATTCATTTATTGTTAATTCATATACTATATAAAATATCAAAACTCATATCAAAGCAATACTCTATCTAACTATTTAAAACTAAATTATAAACATTAATATATAAACTAAATTTATGTAAATTAAAAATAAAATAAATATAATTACAAATACAAGAAAATTAACACTTAGTTGCAAAAATTAGCAATATAATAACAAAAAAATGCAAGTATATTCCATTTTTTTATATATTAATCAATATTAATTAATTCATACTCACGCATTCCGAATCCATGCTTAGCGGCTGATTCGATAGTGTGCAAACCGTTTCTTGACTCTACTCGCTCTATAAAGTGTTGCTTGCCAGCATCATTTGAAGAATAAACCAAATCAATACAAGCTTGGTCAAGTGCTATTGGATCTAGAGATGCCAACATTCCAATATCAGCAAGACACGGGTCTTCTGCAACTGCACAGCAATCACAATCAACCGACATATTGCACATTACATTGATAAAGGCCATATTCCCCTTAAAATAATCCACCACAGCACTAGCAGCATCTGCCATAGACTCTAAGAAGCTATCCTGCGCTAATTTTCTATCAAACAACCCTTCTTGCTTTGCAGTTTCTCCACTAGAATGTATCCAAGCCTTACCAGCAGATGAGGCACAACCTATAGAAAGTTGCTTTAATGCGCCACCAAATCCACCCATCGGGTGCCCTTTAAAATGAGAAATAACTAGAAGTGAATCATATTTAGCCAAATTCTTACCTACATAATCTTCCTTTAGCACTAGGCCATTTTTTATAGGTAAAATCATATCTGGACCCTCTGCATCCATAATATCAACACTATAATATTTAGTCCAGCCATGATTTTTTAACAATTGTTTGTGTTTTTCTGTGGTATTTCTTTCCCCTGGATAAGCAGTATTACATTCCACTATTGTTCCATTTACTTTTTCTACTATAGGCTTAAAAAATTCAGGACGCAAATAGTTTTGATTGCCAGCTTCCCCAGAATGAACTTTTACACCGACTTTGCCAGTCAAATTTTCTCCTAACGCACGATAAAGCGTAACCACCATTTCTGGTGAAATAGTTTTTGTAAAATATACTTTTGATTTACTCATAAACGCCTCCAAAATTTTTTAAATTATTAATAAACATCAAATTTTTCAATTTTTTTGATACTTTTTCGCTATTTTTTTAATACTATGCAAGTACTATGCATTGTTTTTTAGCATTTTTATAATAATTTGCAGATATTTTTATATTTTAATAAATTAATTTATTTATAAAATAATTTGTTATTTTTTAATAGCAAATTCTATAGCATAATTCCCCTTTTTAATTTTATTTACTAAATTCTACTTATATTTAAATTATAGCATAAAAAATAAAATTATATCAAGCGATTGCTAAAGGTTATCCAAACTCAATAACTTATTAATTCCCTAATAATAAAAAATTAAAATAATGAATAAAAACTTCTGTTATAGACATACTAAATTAAAACATAATACATTAATACAAAATTTTTTTAATTTATTGTATTTTGTTGACAAAATTAATTATTAGTAATATAATAATATATATTCAGGAGGGAATAAAATGGCAGAGAAAAAATCAACTTCATCTAGTAGTTCATCTAGTAGCAGTTCTAGCAAGAAGAAAACTATGTGGGGACTTAACAAAATCTCATTTTACACAATTTGTGCAGTAGCTATTCTTTACCTAATCGCTATGATTTTGTCAGCTTGTAATGTATCAGCTGTTGCTGTCGCTGCACTACAAGGTATTGCTACAGCAATTATGATTTGTATAGTAGCAGTACTAGCATGGCGCTATGTAAAGAACAAACAAATGGTTTGGAAAGTACTTTATGGTGTATGCTTGTTAGTTGTAATACTTGGTATTATTATTCCACTTGTATTGCAAAATTAGAAAAGTTGAGGATATCCTCAACTTTTTTATTCTCAAAAGGCAAAGTAACAATTTAGCCTCCCTATCTACTTTTACTCTATGTATAATATCTAATAAAAAAATACCCAACTAATCTTATTGGGTATTTTATTTATACTTTAAAATTTCTTAGTTACAAATTATCTTTATTTTTCTTTAAATTATCCGCATTATTATCTAGTATAGGCTGAGTATTTAATAATTTTTGTTCGCTTTCAATATTAGTATCAGCTGATTTTGTATTAATATTGCTTTCTAACTGCTCGCTATCACTCTCATTTTGTAATTCTCCACCTGATTGTGTGTTAGAGTTACCAATCTCTTTTTGGTCTTTTCCAGCATCTAAATTCGTCCTTTCCTGCCCAGATACCGTTACTGCCACTAATTGCTTCTTTCCATTATAAAAATTAGATTTTAATGTAGTCTTGGCAATTATTTTATCAAACAACAATAGTATTTGAGGCAACACAAACATTACGCAAACCAAACTAATCACGGCACCTCTACCTATTAAGCCTCCGATTGATTGTAGCAGTGGTATACTAGATAAAATGTTTATAGAATATGTAGCAACTATCAATATTGAACTTGATGTAATAATCGTTGGGAAAGACGAGTTAAGGGCGCTTTTTATCGCATCAACTTTATCTTGAGTTTTTCTAAAGTACACATATCTGTCAGTCATTACTATTGCATAATCGATTGTCGCACCCATTTGAATAACCATAGCGATAAGGTAGCAAACAAAGAATATACTTTCTCCACAGAAGCTTCCAACAGCTAGACTTATCCATATAGCACCTTGTATCAATGCAACCAACAGCACTGGAATACTAATACTGCGCATTAACAACAATACTATCAAGAATACTCCAAGAATTGTTATCAAATCAGTACGCATACGGTCAGACTGGAATACTTCTACAGTATCTATCAAACTTTGTGTAGCACCCACAATATAGTAGGTTTCATAATTTTCATTAGCATCTAATAATTCGTGCACTTTGTTGATTAGCGCCACAGCGTTTTCATCATCAGTTTTTGCATTAATGTTAAACATTAACCTAGAATAATTGTCACTTAGATACATATTCACTGCTGTCTGTTCATTTGTGTACAACTCACTTACAGTTTGCAAGGTAGCAAGAGCAAGTTTATCCAAAATAGTTTGATTTGAATCATCACGATTTGCCAAAGCTTGAGCAAGTTGCAACTTTAAGATTGTATCATCATCTGCAGTAGCACCGAAAGTAGCAAATATTTCATCTACCACCTCTTTAGGTAATCCTTGTGCCATTACCTCAGCCTTAGTCGTGGTACCAAATGGTGCCGAAGCCACTATTTGCTTTATCTGAGTATACGCACTATCATCACTCGCTGTTAAAAGAGCCAACCCTTGCATTACTGCATATGCAGGCAGACTATCGCTAACATCAGTAGTTGGGCTTCTCCCTAGTATACTCATATATATAGCTACAAAGGTATTTAAATCTCCACCGAATTTAGCCTGTGCCACATCATAAGTTAGCATAGTATATAAGCCCACATCTTCTGCAGCCACTATTCCTGCTATTGCTGAATAATCTTGGTCAAATATCAACTGTTGCGCATCAAAAGTATCTGTTATCAAATCAGGGTGAGCTTGTATAGTCTCTATCACTTGGTAAAGATATACGCTATCAGTAAGAGGATTAATATTTTCATCAATATACTGCATTAATCTAACTGTCTGCGACATATCTAGCATAAAATTAGTCGCAATATATTGAGCATTTACACTATCAGCCAATTGCGTACTAGCGAAGCCAGAAGATACATTGATATATTTTTCGCCATCTATTTCAATACTAGCAATTTCCTCTATTACCCCTCGCTCTGCCTCAAAATTGCCACGAGGTAACATAATTATTAGCGGATTTTGGATTCCAAAATTCTGCTCTACTAATTCTGTCTCTTGAGCGAGTTTGCTACCTGGCGCATTATTATTTACATAGCTAAATGAAACGTTCTGTTGTAAGCATATACTAGTAATTATCAATGCCAACATTATTACCGGCATTACCCATTTTGTTTTACTAGCGAAAGTACCCAGTTTGTCAAGCTTTGGTAATAAATTCCTGTGCTGTAATTTTGCCAAAGGTTTGTGTAACATTAATATAACAGATGGCATAAGGCATAGTACTGCCAAAATACATATTACTACACCCTTCGCTAGTACTAGCCCCAAATCAAGCCCAATCTTAAAGTCCATCACGCATAGAGCGATTAACCCCACCAACACAGTCAGTGAGCAAGCAAGAATAGTATTTATAGAGCCAGCTAAAGCCCTTGCCATAGCCTCTTTTGGCGTCCCACCCAAGTCGCTCTCTTCTCGATATCTAGAGCACAGCACAATACAATAATCCATAACTATCGCTATTAGCATAATCGAACTAATTGCTTGTGATATAAATGATATTTCGCCCAATATTATATTTGAGCCCATATTTATGACTATTGCCGCTCCAATAACTATTAGGTACACCAAAGGCTCTATCCAACTTCGTGAAGTAAACGCAAGGATTACCAGCATAATTGCTACAGCAACTACCAAAATTATCCATACCTCATTGACTATTGCCATTCTAGAGGATACTGCATCGACCGACTCTCCGCTGAATGCGGTGCTATATCCAGCCTCATCGCACAATTCTCTCAAGCCTTCTATAGCCTGCTCGGTTTCCTTGTCATAACTACCTTTATCAAAGAATATTTGTATCAAGCCCGCATTTGTTGCAGAATTAAAATATTCGCTAGTATTATTAAAAATAGCATTAGCTACGCCATCAATTTTCCCCGCCTGTTCTGCTAACGATGCTACCTCTTCGGGCGTGGTATCTTTTACCAAAATATTAGCAGTACTAGCACTACCAAACTCATCAGTCATTACTTGGAGTGCGATTTTGGTATCCGACCCGTCAGGCAAATACTTGGTCATGTCATAATTGATATTAATAAAACTAATGACACAAATACTTGCTATCATCAATGCCAAGAAAAATCCAAAGAAATACCAGCGACCTTTGATAATAAAATTAGCAATTTTTTCGTAAACTCCCATTTTGCCACCCCTAAACAAAATTTCTCTTAACTAAAAAATAGCACTTTCCATATAGTCGAATTTAGATAGTAATATGAAAGCAAATGCAGTTTTGTGAAAAAATAGTCTCGAAATACCAAAAAATTTGCACAGCCTCACTTCTACTGCCCTCAGTTTAGCATAAATATGTAAAATTTGCAATAATGAACACAAAATTTGTAAAATTTTACAAAATCATATATTTTGATAAATTTAAAACTCAATAATACTCTTTCTATTGTATTTTAGAATAAAATATTATATAATAAAATGAAGGAGGATAAATTAATGGATTTAATGATTATGCTATGGATATGGCTTGCTGTCATCGCCATAGCTGCTCTAGTAGAAGCTTTTACACTACAAATGGTAAGTATTTGGTTTGTACCAGGTGGTATAGTCGCCCTAATATTATATTTTTGTGATGTAAGTTATGAATGGCAAATTGTAGCATGTGTACTTGTGTCCCTTGTGTTGTTACTCGCTCTACGAAGATTTTGCGTAAAATTTATTTTGAAAAACAAAGAGGGCGAACGAACTAATTCTGATTCTCTTGTTGGACAAATCTTTTTACTCAAAAAAGCAATTACTGATACATCTACAGGCGAAGTAAAGGTCGGCGATGTAGTCTGGACAGCCGTTACTGAGACAAAAGAGAATATTTCAGCAAATCAAAAAGTTGAAATTGTAGCAATTCGTGGCAATAAACTTATTGTCAAGCCATACAAGATAGATAATGATACTATAGCAACAACTAAGC
>CALWKL010000032.1 GCA_944381255.1 uncultured Clostridia bacterium
CTCTAGGAGTCCCAATTATTTCTATAGGCGTGCCTATGATGATAAATGCTAAAAATTTTACTCAACTAGATAATTTACCAAATATTATCCTTACTCCCAAAGAGGTGGATATTTTTACTCATACTGCAAGTAAAGTATTATCTAGGGCTATTAATATTGTAGTACATGGAGAAAAACATAAAAATTTCTTTTAAATTAAAGCAAAATAAAAATATTTTTCATAAATACTTATTATGGCTATCAAAAAATCTAATAGGAAAGTTTTGTTTTTGGACTCGGGTATTGGAGGGCTAGTGCAGATGCATCAGGCGTATCAAAAGTATCCGCACCTAGAATATATATACTTTGCTGATTATCTTAGTTTGCCTTACGGCAACAAGTCGCCAGTAATTTTGCGCCAAAATTTATATAATATTATCAAAACTTTGCATGCAAAATTTAATTTTGGTACCGTTGTTTTGGCATGCAACACAGCGACAAGCGTAGCGATAAGTTATTTGCGAGAGTATTTGCCTAGCATAAATTTTATCGGCACCGAGCCTGCAGTAAACCTAGCATATCATATGGGGTATCGGCAAATTCTTGTGCTGGCTACGCACAATACCATTCGCTATAACAAGACTTTATGGCGCTTTAGCCTAAACCCAGAGATAAAGTTATGGTTGCAAGCGATGCCAAGACTAGCCCAGAATGTAGAGGTAAATATTGATGACTTAAGTGTAGCCTTCACGCAGATTCGACCTGTTATAAGTAAATATTTAAATAAAATTGATTGCGTAGTTTTGGGTTGCACGCACTATACTTTGCTTAAAAATTCGATTGAAAAGTTTATGTCTGTGCCTGTATTAGATGGTAATTTGGGGGTGATAAACCGTATGGCAAATTATGTTACAGAAGGTAAAAAAGCAAAAATTATTTTTCTCACAAATGAAGAAAAAAAGTTAAATAGAATACAAAAATTGTGGGATATGCTAGAAGACTGGAGGTAACCAAAAATGTGTGGAATAGCAGGCTGTAGTGGTGGCAAAAGAGGAATAAAGAGTGTAATGAATATCCTGACTAGATTAGAGTACAGAGGGTATGATTCTAGTGGAATTGCATATGTAGAAAATAATGACCTATGCGTAATCAAATCTCTAGGAAATTTGCAGTGCTTAAGGCGAGAAGTAAGTGAAAATACCAATGTTGATACTGTAATAGGTCATACTCGTTGGGCTACTCACGGTAAGCCAAGTATACAAAATGCACACCCTCATCTAGATGCTTCGGGGCGCTTGGCACTCGTACATAATGGCATAATAGAGAACTATCAATTACTCCGTTCTGGGTTGTCAAAACAAGGGATATTATGTAATACTGAGACAGATACCGAAGTAATAGCAAAGCTAATAGGTGCCGCCATTGTTGAAAAGGAAGAAACAGGGGCAATCATAAATGCAAAGACAGTGCTTACAGTACTAGCAAAACAACTTGGTTTTATGAAAGGCTCGTATGCTATTGCCTTTTTATTTCGCCCGTTGCCTAATTACATATTTTTTGCCAAAAATGGTAGCCCACTGGTAGTCGGTCAGGGGCAAGGTGCTACTTTTTTGGCTAGCGATGAAAATGCAATAAAGGAAAATTGCACTGGGGTACTGCGCCTAAAAGATGGAGATATTGGGTATATAAATTATGAAAATATCTGTATTTATGATAAAAAATTAAATAAAAAGAAAGTGCATCTAAGCAAGATTGACCAAGATGTAGAGGCGTTTAATTTATCAGGATATTCATCTTTTTTAAACAAAGAAATTGCCGAAGGAATAGGTGGTGCCTTAAAGACTTTGAGACGTGCAAAAAAAGAGATTGCAAGCACTTTGCCAGATAATATTTTTTTGACAGACTTTGACCTACATATTACTGCTTGTGGGACAGCGCTACATGCTGGTAGAATAGCAAAATATTTGATAGAGCGTGAATTAAGAATACCAGTAAGTATTGATTTTGCTAGTGAGTTTAAGTACAAAAAGCCTATTTTGAGTAACAAAAGTATATGTATCTTCCTAAGTCAAAGTGGAGAGACTGCAGATACTCTGGGGTGTGTAGAGTTAGCAAAATCTTGTGGTGCTACAACTATTGGAATTACAAATGTCAAGGGTAGTAGAATTGCAGAAGCGGTAGATTATTGCTTGTATACTTATGCTGGAGTAGAAATTTCTGTCGCTTCTACTAAGGCATACCTTGCTCAATTAGCGCTTATTTACGCATTGGTCTTTTATTTAGCAGGAGTCAAGGGCAAAAAATTATCCTTCTCCCTTCACGATATTACTTATATATTACATAGATTGGAAAATAGAAATTATTTGTCGAGTCTAAATAAGTACCTAAATCTCATAAAACAGCAATCTAGCCTATATTTTGTGGGTAGAGGCATTGATTATTTTGTAGCGATGGAAGGGGCTCTAAAACTAAAAGAAATTTGTTATATACACTGTGAAGCATTTGCAGGTGGAGAACTAAAGCATGGCTCACTAGCCCTTATCAATGATAGCAGTGTGGTAGTAGCAATACTTACTCAAAAAAGTCTTATTGATAAGATGCTAAATAACATTCATGAATTAAATAGTCGAGGAGCAAAAGTCATACTACTTACGCCGTTTACAAAACTTGCCCCAGAGGTATTTGGCCTAATAAAATTAGAGCGCTGTCGTGATATGGTAAGCCCTTTTTGCTCCATAAAACCTCTGCAAGAATTGACTCTATATGTAGCGCAGAAAAAAGGTATTGACCCAGATAAACCACGAAATTTAGCGAAATCGGTAACGGTGGAATAATTATATAAATCAACAAAAAAGTTGTTGATTTTTTTTTGTTTTTAATGTATAATTAAATGCTAAATTTTTTATAGGAGATTAAGTGAGTAATGCAACCAAATGACGAGCAAAAAAAGATAATGGAGGAAGAAATACAGGCTGTGTCTGCTGATGAAGTAGACCCTGTCGCTGATGATAGAAGCATCAAGACTAAGCAAACAATTTTCAATGCCTTATATTTGTCTAATATTGTACCAGTACCTGGAGCCAATATTACCCTTACATGCGATATAAATAACGAGGCAGAGGCACAAGGTATGCAAGAAGCCTTTGATAAAGGGGAGTATATCGCTATAGTCGCTAGTCGTGAGCCTGTACTTGAGGTAAATATCAATTTGTTATACGATGTCGCTTGTATGTGCACTATTAAGAGTGTTTTTCATGAAAATGGCAGTACAAGGGTGGTCGCTACCGCAGTAGCTAGACTAAAAATAGATAGATTTATAAAAGACAATATCTTTAGAGTGGAGGCAAAAGTCGCTAGGGAGCGCAATGTAGATACTGCACATGCTTATGAGTGTATGGCTCGTATAAAGGCTTTTGTGCGTGATTTAATTGATGATAGAGTATTGCCTCCTACCTTGAGGGCTAATCTAGTAGATACCGATATGAACACTAGCGAATTTGCTGATTCTATGGTGCATTTGTTAGCCAAAGATGACCCTGAATTGCAAGCTACTTTTTTAGCTGAGTTGGACGTGGAGAAGAGACTTGAGTCAATACTAGTACTTACTCGTGAATTTGCCCAGAAAGTAGAGTTACGCAGAGAAATCGATGATAAGGTAAACGCTAATTTACAGAAGTCGCAGAAAGAGATGTTTTTGCGTGAGCAATTGCATGTCATCAATGATGAGTTAAATGGCGATGTAGATGAGAATGAGGAATTTATCCGAAAGGTAAAAGAACTCGGTATGCCAAAAGACTCAGAAGAGAAAGTTATCAAAGAAATTAACCGTATGAACAAATTACCTTTTGGTTCTCCAGAACTTGGCTACATTCGTAATTTTGTAGAGACAGTCATTGAATTGCCTTGGAGCAAAAGGTCAGAGGATAATATCGATATTAATAAGGCTCGTGAAATATTGAATAACGAACACTACGCCTTAGAAAAAGTAAAAGAGCGCATTCTTGAGACTTTGGCAGTAATCAAACTTACTAAAAAGGTAAATGCTCAAATTATCTGTCTAGCAGGCCCTCCTGGAGTAGGTAAGACTTCTATTGCAAAATCTATTGCCAATGCTATGGGGCGTGAGTTTGTACAAGTAAGTCTAGGCGGCGTAAATGATGAAAGTGTAATACGTGGACACCGTAGGACTTATGTGGGTGCAATGTGTGGTAGGATACTAGCAGGTATGAAGCAAGCAGGGACAATAAACCCAGTGTTCCTATTAGATGAAATAGACAAAATGACTAGTGATGCAAGAGGGGACCCTGCTAGTGCTTTGCTAGAAGTGCTCGACCCTGCGCAAAATGACCACTTTAAAGATGCGTTTTTGGAATTGCCATATGACTTAAGCCAAGTAATGTTTATACTTACAGCCAATGACAAAGATGCTATTCCTTACGCATTGCGTGATCGTATGGAGATAATTTCTCTACGCTCTTATACTGAATTTGAAAAGACTGAAATTGCTAAGAATTATTTGATTCCTAAAGCAGAACAACAGTCTGGTTTGCCAAAAGGCACTCTAAAACTTTCTGATAGTTTGATTCGAAAAATTATCTCTGAATATACCTTTGAAGGTGGTGTGAGAAACCTAGAGCGCAAAATATATAGTATCGCTCGTAAATATGCTACTTTTATAGTTACTGGAGAAAAATTTGTAGATATTACTGAGGATAATATTGAAGATTTCCTTGGTACAGAGAGAATTAAAGATTTGGATATCTATAAGGCTGGTGCAGTAGGAGAGGTAGTAGGACTATCAGTATTAGGGGGCATAACTGGTAATGTAATGCTGATAGAGTCAACTCTGTCCGAAGGAAAGCCGGAGATAAAGCTTACTGGTTTACCTGGCGATATGATGAAAGAATCTGTAGAGCAAGTATATACCTTGGTAAAGTCTCGTGGAAGTGATTGGGGTATATCACATGATGTGTTATCAAAAAACACCATTCATGTCCATGTTGCACCAGTGGCAGGCAAAGTCGATGGTCCCAGTGCGGGTATCTCTATGACTACTGCTGTGGTCTCTGCTCTTACTGGTATACCTACAAAACCTGGTGTAGCACTTACTGGTGAAATCAGTATTCGTGGCAGGGTATTACCAATAGGTGGAGTAAGGGACAAACTAATAGCGGCAGACCGTGCTGGTGTAAAACTTTGTATTATTCCAAAAGACAATGAGGCTGACCTACGTGATGTTCCACAAGATGTAAAGGATAGAATGGAAATTAAGACTGCTAGTAATATCGATGAAGTATTAGAGTACGCACTAGCACGCAGACCAGAAGCTTTGGCAAATTAAATAAAAAATAGGGGACAAATATATTAAAATGATTATAAAATCGGCAGAATTTGTACGCAGTGTCGCAAATCCAAATGATTTGAGTGTATACTCTTTGCCCGAGTTTGCTTTCGTGGGTAGGAGTAATGTAGGTAAGTCAAGCCTTATCAATTCTCTTGCAAACAAGAAGAAATTGGCTAAGACAAGTAGTACACCTGGGCGTACCAAACTTATCAATATTTTTAAAATAAATAATGCATTTCATCTTATTGATTTGCCAGGTTATGGCTTTGCTCAAGCGAGTAAATCAGAGCAAGCTAGTTGGCAAGGTCTGATTGGTTCTTATCTTGAGAATAGTGCAAATTTGCGCAGAGTATTTGTACTAGTAGATATAAGACATGAACCTACGGAAAAAGATAAATTGATGCTAAGTTACTTGTATACATATAACATTCCTTTTAATATTGTGGCAACCAAAGCTGACAAAATCGCTCGTGGTCAAATTAATAAGCAAGTCAGTTTGATAGCGAATACCTTGGGCGTGGGAATAGATGATATAATAGTAACTAGCAATATGGACAAGACGGGCAATTCTAAGATTTTAGATTTGATAGAAAATTTAATGAAATAACGAGGGAGTATGGTTTTAAACGGTGTTATCGAGAGTATAGTTTTCCAAAACAAGCAGAACGGCTTTACAGTCGCTCGAGTTTTGGTAAATAATGAAAAGATAACTATCGTAGGTACACTTTCTCGTATTTATGAAGGGCAAGAAATATGTGCTACTGGACATTTGGTAGTTGATTCTCGCTTCGGCGAACAGTTTAGAGTGGAGAGCTTTAGTCTAAAGGAACCAAAATCTACTGATGGCATAATGAGATACTTATCTAGTGGACTCATATCAGGCATAGGCCCTGCTATTGCACAACGAATTGTAGATAAGTTTGGCGTAGACACTTTAGATGTTATTGAACTTACTCCTATGCGCTTGAGTGAGGTAAGAGGGGTCAGTACTAAAAAAGCGATGGAGATTGGAGAGACTTTTTTAAAACTTAAGCAAATGCAAAATGTAGTTATGTTTTTGCAAGAATACAATATTTCCACCAATATGGCAGTAAAAATCTTCAATAGGTATGGTGAGAATGCTCGTGAGATTATCCAAAAAAATCCATACCGCTTGGTAGAAGAAATGAGCAGGATAGGCTTCAAAACTGCTGATAAAATTGCCCTAAAAGTCGGTATACCAGAAGATAGTAAATTTCGTATCCGAGCAGGTTTAGTGCATGTATTGAATGAGTCTAGCGAGAGAGACGGTAATACCTATATGCCTATCGACGAGGTCTATGTACAGATTTCAAAACTCTTAAACCTTGATATTACAGACAAATTTGCTATTTTGAGTGATGTTATCAATCAAATGGTATTGGAGAGTGTGATAAAACGTTGTACCTTTCACGATATGGAGTGCTTAATGTTAGTCAAGTATTATAATACTGAACTCAAAGTTGCCGCAAAATTAATAGCACTCAATAGCGCAGGTAACAATGATGAAGATATTAGTGCCGAGATTGATACTTTTGAGCAAATAAATGGGGTGAAGTTACACCCAGACCAGCGCACTGCAGTAAGCCTAGCAGTGAATAATGGTGTATGTGTAATCACTGGTGGACCCGGTACTGGTAAAACTACAATAATTAAATGTATCTTATCAATTCTGGGTAGCCGTAATAGAAGGGACAGTATAGCACTTTTGGCACCTACAGGTAGGGCAGCTAAGAGAATGAGTGAGAGTACTGGGAGCGATGCTAGCACTATACACAGAGCGCTAATGATTGACTATGAAGATGGCGAGACTAGGTCTGATAATGCTTCCTTCCGTTATAACGAAACGAATAAGTTTCCTTATGACATAGTGATAGTAGATGAGGTTTCTATGGTAGATGTAAACCTTATGTATTCACTGGTTAGCGCACTCAAAGGTGGTACAAAGCTTATCCTTGTAGGAGACAAAAATCAATTGCCTAGTGTGGGCGCTGGTAATGTTTTGGCTGATATTATAAATTCCAAAGTCATTGCTTGTGCTCAACTTACTCATATATATAGGCAGAGCGAGGAGAGTTTGATTATATCTAATGCCCATGCGATAAATGCTGGTCAAATGCCTACCATTGATAATAAGAGTAAAGATTTTTTTTACGAAGAAAAGCAGACTCAAGAAGATATTGCTAATACCATACTTAGCCTAGTATCTACGAGGTTGCCTAAGTATCTTGGAATAGACTCACTCAAAATTCAAGTGTTAGCGCCTATGCGTGCTGGCGTTTGTGGTATCGATGCTCTCAACAATATTATTCAAAATAAGATTAATCCAGCTAGTTTAGATAAGCCTGAGATGCGCTTTGACTATACTCTATTTCGCTTGGGAGATAAAGTAATGCAGACTTCTAACAACTATACTCTTGTGTGGCGAAAGATGAGGAAAAACGGCAGTTTTGAAGATGGAGAGGCTGTATTTAATGGCGATATAGGTTTTGTTACAGCAGTAAACAAAGATACCGACAGTTTAGAAGTTACCTTTGATGATGGCAGAATAGCAGAATACAATAGGGAAGATGCACGACAATTGATGCTGAGTTATGCAATCACCATTCACAAGAGTCAGGGTAGTGAATTTGATGTGGTCGTCATGCCAATAATAGCTGGTGCAAGCAGTATTCTAACACGGAACCTACTTTATACTGGAGTAACTCGTGCAAAAAAAATGGTAGTGTTGGTCGGCTCAAAACGCAATTTACATATTATGGTAGCGAACAATTATACTGCTAAGAGATATAGTGCCTTGGGTATTTTCTTGGAAAAGCAAAATCAAAATTTTGGAGGACTAAATGGAGAGTAATAGTACCAAAGCTTTGGGTACAACTAATAAAATTATATCGACTAATAAGAAAAAGGCAAAGAATAAATTTGGTGCGTACACAAATGTATTCAAAGGCTTGTACAAGCGTACATTGAATATGCTTTTCCCTGCACACATTAAATGTATTGTTTGTGGTGATGACCTACCTGAAGTTAGACAAATTGAAGTATGTGATAAGTGTTCTGCAAAATTAAACTTTATCTCAAAGAATTCTTGTTGTAAACATTGTGGTGCTCCAGTCTATGGTGATGCTGAAGTTTGCCTAAACTGTAAAGACATTAAGCGCGAATTTGACCAAGGCCGTAGTGTGTTTGTCTACGATGGTGAGATAGAAAAATTAATCGCAGGTTTGAAGTTTAACAACAAGCCATATTTATCTAGGACTTTAGGTAGGTATCTTGCCTCTCTATATCAGACACTTGATTGGCATGTTGATATGGTAATACCTGTCCCTATGACTGAGGCTCGCAAGAAATGGAGAGGATACAATCAAGCAGAACTTTTAGCTACAGAATTTTGTGAAGCTGTTCATCTGCCACTCAACACTCAAGCATTGCAAAAAGTCAGGGAAACTGATGAGCAAAAAGAATTGTCTATGCAGGAGAGGCAAAAGAACATTCTAGATGCCTTTAAGGTACAGGACAAGTATTATATCAAGGGTAAGTCAATACTCATAATTGATGATGTTATGACTACAGGTGCTACGGCAAATGCCTGTGCTACAGCTTTGAAAAAGGCTCACGCATCTAAGGTATATGTGCTGACAATAGCGCATGGTAAGCCAAAGTTGCCTATGCAAAATAATATGGAAGATGTACATTATGTGATAAATTCTGTCAAATGACTTTTCAAAATTTTAATTTTGGTATATAATCGTAATAACTACTTTTTGGGAGATTTTTATGAAATTTAATATTTTCGCTTCTGACAATAAGAGAAATCTAGCTAAACTAGAGAAAATGGTTGACAAGATTGAAGCATTGGCAGACAAATATTCTGCTATGGACAATGACACCTTGCGTGGGCAGACAGAAATATTGAAGGAAAGATTGTCTGCTGGTGAGACTCTAGATGATATCCTTTATGATGCCTTTGCGGTAGTGCGTGAGGCAAGTACTCGTGTACTCAATATGCGCCACTTCCATTGCCAATTAATCGGTGGTATTGTATTGCACCAAGGGCGTATTGCTGAGATGATGACTGGTGAAGGTAAGACTATTGTCGCTACCTTGCCAGCTTACCTAAATGCCCTTGCAGGTAAGGGTGTACATGTGGTAACTGTAAACGAATATCTAGCAGGACTGGCTGCTGAGATTATGGGTAAAGTCTACAAGTTCTTGGGGCTTACCGTTGGCTGTAGTTTCTCAAATATGACTCCTGAGCAGAAGAGGAACGCATATAATTGTGATATTACATACAGCACTAACAATGAGTTGGCTTTTGATTACTTGCGTGATAACTTGGTTCGTCGTGCTTCTGACCGTATGTGTCGTGGATACAATTTTGCTATAGTCGATGAGGTGGATAGTATCCTTATCGATGAAGCACGCAACCCTTTAATCATAAGTGGTAGAGGCTTTAAGTCAAGCGACCAATATGTAAAGGCTCAACGCTTCATTCGTAATTTAAAGCGTGATGAAGATTATACTGTAGATGAAGAGAAGAAGGCTGTACACTTGACTGAAGAAGGTACTGTAAAAGCAGAAAAATACTTTGGTGTAGAAAGTCTAAGTGATGCAGATAATGTAGAATTAAACCAGCACATTCTAAATGCGCTCCGTGCTAACTTTATTATGAAGGCAGAGAGTGATTATATTGTGCGTGATGGCAAAGTACTCATTGTCGACCAGTTTACTGGACGTATTATGGAAGGTAGAAGGTATAGCAATGGTCTGCACCAAGCGATTGAGGCTAAGGAGAATCTGCAGGTAAAAGATGAATTGCTTACTGTAGCAACTATTACTTTGCAAAATTTCTTTAAGATGTATCACAAACTTAGTGGTATGACAGGTACTGCTAAGACTGAGGAAATTGAGTTTAACAAAATCTATAGCCTAGATATTGTTACCATTCCTACCAACCTTCCTATGATTAGAATAGATGAACCTGACATTATATATTCTTCTATAGCTGGTAAATTCCGTGCTGTGGTAGAGCGCATAAAGGCTGCGTATGAAGTAGGACAACCTGTGCTTGTGGGTACCGTTACCATTGAGTGAAGTGAGGAGTTAAGCAAGATGCTGAGGTCTGCTGGTATTCCACACAAGGTATTGAACGCAAAAAATCATGCTCAAGAAGCAGAAATAGTCGCCCAAGCTGGTAGATTGAAGACTGTAACTATCGCTACTAACATGGCAGGTCGTGGTACTGATATTATGCTTGGTGGTAATCCAGAGTATCTTGCAAAAGCGCAATTATATAAGATGGGCTATACTCAAGATATAATTGATCAAGCTACTTCATTCTTGCCAAGTGAAGATGAAAAAGTTATGGAAGCGAAAGGGAATTATGACGCTTTTCTAAAAAAATACAAGTCTGAGACTGATGCCGAAAAGGCAAAAGTCATCGAGTTGGGAGGACTATTAGTAATAGGTACAGAGCGTCATGAGTCAAGACGTATTGACAACCAGTTGCGTGGCCGTTCTGGTCGTCAAGGAGACCCAGGTCGCAGTGTATTTTATATCTCACTAGAAGATGACTTAGTCCGTATCTTCGGTGGAGATCGCCTAGTAAGAATCAGCAATTTCTTCAAAATTGATGAAGACACTCCTTTCCAAATGAAAGTATTGTCTAAACAAATTGAGCGTGCGCAGAAGAAGGTAGAGGCTCGCAACTATGCTAGTAGACGCAATGTATTGGAGCTTGATGAAGTTATTAACAAACAGCGTAATATTATCTACTCAGAGCGCAACAAATTGCTAGATGGCGAAGATGTACATGAGCAAATTAGACAGATGTTCCCTGATGTCATTACCGATGCTCTGAGTAATAGTGTCGATGTTGACAAGCCAAGTATTGAGTGGGATTTGGAAGAAATTAATCGTTCTCTTGAAGACAAACTGTATCCTAAGGGTAGTAATTTTGTAACAGAAAAAATGCTCGAAGATACCGAGTATGATGAGTTATACAATGTAATACTAAAAGATGTAGAAGAAAGGTATGAGAAGAAAAAGGAAGAGATTGAGAAGCTGGGTATACCTTTTGTAGAGATTGAGCGATCTATTCTTTTGGATATGGTTGACAAAGCATGGATGGAGCACATTGACACAATGAGTACATTGAGTCATGAAATTTTAGTTCAATCATATGGTAGACAAGACCCAATAGTTGCATACAAGCGCGAGGGCTTTAAAATGTTTGATGAGATGATCAGTAATATTCGTGAGAAGACTAGTACAATCTTACTCAATATTGTCGTGCGTCAAGCCCCTAGACCTCCAGTATCTCCACAACCTACACATTTGGTAACTAATGATAGTAGCAAAGGCTCCTCTCAAGCCAAGTCTACCAAAATAGGCAGGAATGACCCTTGTCCTTGTGGTAGTGGTAGAAAATACAAAAATTGTTGTGGCAAAAACCAAGAGTAATTTAGGAGAATTTTGCTTATGATGACATTAGATGAAATTAAGCAAAAATTAAAAGAAATAGAAAAAATGCTTGAAGATATTCAAGTATTTTTTCCATTAGAGCAACTGCAAGAAGAGTTAGACAAATTACAAATGGAACAAAGTGCTCCTAACTTTTTCGATGATAGAAAAAAGGTGGAGAGTGTGGGGAAAAAACTTGCACAGCTCTCTGGCCGAATTGACTTAATCAAAGAACTCAATAAAAAATTTAAAGACCTAAGTGATTTTATATTAGAGTTGAGTGATAGTGATACTGAAATACTTGCCGATGTGGCTCAAGAGGTAAAAGCTCTTTTTGATAAGGTGGAGAATTTACACTTGGCTTGTCTGCTCACAGGTCAGTATGATAAGTCAAATGCTATTCTGTCTATTCAGGCTGGTGCAGGTGGTACAGAAGCACAAGATTGGGCAGAAATGCTACTTAGAATGTATACTCGCTTCTGCGAAAAGCAAGGTTATACCGTTACCACACTTGATTATACTATTGGAGATGGAGCAGGTATAAAGAGTGCTACAATTAAAATTGATGGAGATTGTGCTTATGGATACCTCAAGGCAGAAAAAGGTGTACATAGGCTAGTGAGAATTTCTCCTTTTGATAGTAATGCTCGTAGGCATACAAGTTTCGCTTCGGTTGAGGTAATGCCAGAGATAGAAGATGATAGTAAAATTGAGATCAAAGAGTCAGATTTAAAAATTGATACTTTTCATAGTGGTGGCTGTGGTGGACAGGGTGTCAATACTACCGATTCTGCTGTACGAATTCGCCATATCCCCACTGGTATAGTGGTACAGTGTCAGAATGAGCGTAGTCAATTACAAAACAAAGAATCAGCACTCAAGGTATTGCGCTCAAAACTAGCATTATTGTATGAAGAGGAGCGACAGAAAAATCTAAAAGAAGTCCAGGGTGGACTAAAAAAGATTGAATGGGGTAGCCAAATACGAAGTTATGTATTTTGTCCATACACCATGGTAAAGGATCATCGTACTGAGTATGAGACTAGCAATGTTACAGCAGTAATGGACGGAGATATACTTGATTTTATCATGGCTTATCTAAAGAAAGGTGGTCAGTAATATGGCAGATATCTTAATTCGTAGAGCAACTTTAGATGATTATGATGCTATCAATCAATTGAACATAGATGCCTTAGAGTATCACAAAAATATTAGACCAGATGCCTTTTTAAACGAGCAAATAACTAAATATAATATAGATGATTTTAAAAATGAAATAACAGACGAGGACAAATGCTGGTTTGTCGCTACTCTAGATGGTAAAATTTGTGGGGCAATGCTAGTCTACATTACCGCTTGCCAGTTTCCAGAGCAGATTTACTGTTATATAGATACTATATTTGTTAGTAACTACGCTCGTGGTATGGGCGTAGGTAAGGCTTTGATAACAGAGGCGGAAAAGTTTGCACAATCAAATCAAGTTGATATGATTAAATTGAATGTTTGGGAGGGCAATCCTGCATTTGATTTTTATAAAAAACAGGGGTATGTGGTAGAAAGATATGTTTTAAAAAGGGAATTAGGAAAGAGAAAATGAGTTATTTGGAGCGAATGAAAGAAAAAACCGCTACTATACGCAAAAAAGATGTAGTAACAGTTTTAGCAATAGAGAGTAGCTGTGATGAAACAAGTGTCGCCATAGTACAAAATGGCCGAAAAGTGCTATCTAATATTATTTCTAGTCAAATTGATATTCATCGTCATTTTGGTGGCGTCGTGCCCGAAGTTGCTAGTAGAAATCACATATTAAATATTATTCCACTAGTCTCACAAGCTTTGTCTGTGGCGAATAAAACATTTGATGATATTGACTGTATAGGAGTTACGCAAGGAGCAGGCTTGGTGGGTTCACTTTTGGTAGGTTTGACTACAGCCAAAGCCCTAGCGTATGCTCTGGACAAACCCCTTTTTGCAGTGAATCATATCAAGGGGCATATTGCAGCAAACTACTTGGCTTTTCCAGAGTTAGAGCCACCTTTTATGTGT
>CALWKL010000033.1 GCA_944381255.1 uncultured Clostridia bacterium
GTTAGTGAAGAAAATGGCACCGAATAATGACAAAATTGTAAATAAAAGAGAAATTAAAATTCCATATTTATTTTCTTTCATAATTTAACCTCAATATAATATAACAAATTTATTGGCTGAATGTAAACAAAAAAACGCAAGTCTAGGTTCGTAGACTTACGCTTGCATTGGCGGAAGGCTAGGGATTCGAACCCCAGGTGCCTCTCAGCACAACAATTTTCAAGACTGCCGCTTTCGACCGCTCAGCCAGCCTTCCATATAGGTTTATAATATCATATATTATGGAAAAAATCAAGTGTTTTATTCAAATAAATATATTTTTTTGATTAGAGAATATAAAAGGATAAAAATGTTGTACTGCAAAAAGAATTGGTAAAATCTAAAATAAGCATTCATCAGGGTTAATAATTTCAACAGGTATATTATATTTGTTCGCAAGTATAATTGTATTTTTTGTACCACCATTAGAGCCGTTCCAAATCGCTACCAAGCAATTTGATTTGCTTACCATATATTGATTGCGTATATGATTGCAATTACGGCTGTAATGTTTATTTAGAATATTAATATAATCAGCACGATTCAATATTTCAAAATATTTTTGGCGTTGTTCTTCAGGCCAAAATTGTGTTTGGTTTTCACAAGGTATTGCACACTCTAATTTTATTGAATTATAATCGTTTTTTAATTCTAATACAATATCAGCACACATCATATCTACCCCTAGAGCCATTCCAGAAATAAAATAATCATAACCGTCGTTTATTTTTTGCAAAATTTTGCTTTTTATTAAATCCCTTAGAACTTGACTAGGTGGGGAGTTAAAATCAGATAACCAAGTTAATTTTTGCACTCTGTGACCTGTGAAACTGCAGATTTTACCCATAAGTACTCCTTTTTTTGATATGCTAGTTTATCTTATAATTGATTAAAAGTCAATTAAAATAAGAACAATTTTTCGAAATTTTAAGTTTTTCTAAATTAATAAGTATAATTGACTTTTTATTAGTATTTGCTATATAATACTCTTAAATTATATTAGGAGTTCTTTTATGGCAGATAAAATCAGCAAATATGAAAAAAAATTAGAAAAAATACAAAGAAAAGAACAAAAAATACGTGAAAAAATAAATAAAAAAGCCAAAAATTATCAAGAAAGAGATGACAAAGAGCAGATGATACGACTGCTTGATGGGGTATATTCTGGGCAACAGGAAATTGAAAATGCTGAAAATTACAAAAAAATAGATAAAAAAACAAAAAAAATATTAAAAAATCAAAAAAAATTGCAAAAAAAGGCTAATTATTCACGCTTTAAGTTAAATCAAGAGCAACAAGAGTATATTGTTGACTCAGGGGCAGAACCTTTTACTGAAAGGCAGTCAAAACGCGAAGTAGCTTCTGAAATTCGCCGTATGAAAAAAGAAGAGCGTAGAATTTTTAAAAAAGAACAAAATAAAAATAATAAGTTTGCGCCTAATAACATTTCAGAAACAAAAGATGATGAACTTTATCAAGGCGCTTTCCCTGAACCTCAACAAGTAATAAAGCACGAAAATAATTTCGTAAATTATCAATCAGCACAAACAAAAGAAGATAAATTAGAAAAAATCGTAGATAATGGTACTAAATCTGACTCTAAAGAAAATGCACTCAAAAAAGAACAGGGCATAGAAGATATACAATTCAATAATCAAGAAGATAAAAGTGCTGAAAATGATACACAAAAAGCTGAAACAATTATTTTTGTACAGCGTGATGACAATTCTAAAAAACAAGATAGCCACGAATTTGTAGATAAAAAGCAAAATTTTGATAAAGAAACGTCTAAAAAACAGGAAGAAAACACAGAATTAGAGCAAATAAACACAAGTCTTGAACGAAAAAATAAAGAATTAGAACAGGAAAATAAAAAATTACGCGCTGAAAAAAATGGCTTCTTATACTACGAAGAACTTGGGCGAGTAAAGGAAAATAGGGAAAAAGATGCTAAAATCTCTCAATTGCAAGCAGAAAGAGACCAGCAAAGGGAATCATTAAAAAAACAAGAGCAGGAAGAACAATTACGTCAAGAAAAAGTAAATGATATTGTTAGACAGCGCAAAGATATTAATTACGAGATAGAACGCCTTGAGGGCAAAGTCCAAGATTGGATAGAGCTGAGTCAGGCTGTGTATGCTGAAGCAATGCTTTATATGACAACTAATCTTTTAAACAACACTCCAGAGCGAAGATTTTTGGGAATACCGTATTCTACTATTTTGCAGGGGTTTAGTTTGGGGGCTATGGCTGCAAGTGTTGGATACCAAAAAGATTTGGCAAGGGAAAGAGAAAAATTGCTACAAAAAGATAAAGAGTTGCAGAGATTATTGCAAAAATAATTAATTTTAATATTGATTTTTTGATATTATTTATTTCATAATACTTGTTTATTAATTTTGCTTATTTTTGCAGTATACCTGTGCAAAAATGCGGTTACGTGTGAAAATATAGCTACTATGTTGCTTATATTTAATCTTCCAAGCCCAGTAAATAATCGGTAGTAACATCAAAAAATTTTGCCACTTCAATAAGTTGCTCACTCTTGATATCATTAATATTGTTTTCCCAACGACAGATAGTAGCATCACTTACATTAATAGATTTGCTTAGCTGTAGTATTGATAGTCCACGCTCTTGTCGTAATTCTTTTAATCTTTCACTAAATTTCTTCATATCCAAATCATACTACAAAAGTGTAATAAAATCATTGACATTACACATATGTAGTGATATAATAAAAATATAAGAACAAAGTCTTTATAGGGGGAAGCTACACGCAAGAATTTATGAGTTATAAATTTAATAATGGGCTTTTGGGTGAGTATTTGCTAAAGAATAATATAACTAGAGAAGATTTTTTGCGTAAAAATTGTATCACAGAGGCAGATTTGGCTCGTCTGTATAGTGGATTTGAACAAAAATTATTAAAACTCTTATTCACTTTATCTGAGGAAATGGGCATAAGTATTAATTTATTATTTATAAAAGCAGTAGATAGTAATTTTGATTTTCTAGATGATTATGATATTAATGACTTAGATTATGTAATTTTACAGTAAAATTTAAAGAATTTGAATTTTTAAGTTATATTTTTTAAATCATGCTACTTATTGTTAACATTTGGCATTTAAAAATGAAAAACCACACATTTTTACAAATTAAGTAAAATGTGTGGTTTTTGTTAAATTTGCTCGATTGGTTCTTGTGAATTATTTAGATTGCAAAACTTCATTATTGATTGAGCGTAATTTTTGTTTACGTCGTATTCGTGCAGAACTCTTACATTTTTAATATAATTCTCTAAATAATCGTTACTAAAAGTATTTGAGGCAATTAAATCACGTAAATCCGTTGGCTTGTCTAGTAAAAAGCAATCTGAATATTTTTGAATAAACTGAACATTTGCCAATTCTTGAGCTGCTAATTTTTTGGTAGTAATTAGTACTTTGCTCTGATTAATTGTCTCAAAAGCGGAATTGGCTCCCATTTTAGTTACAATAACATCGGCTCTTTTGATTAATTCGCGTTGTTTTTCCTCGCTTACAAAGTCATACACTTCAACATTGGTATTTTTTAATTTACCTTTTTTCTTTAATTTCTCCACATAGTTGTTATAGTAGCGAAAATGTTTTTTGCTACGACCGTTTAGTAGAAGTAGGTCTAATGCTATATCTGCTTGTAAAAGTTTTTTGATTTGTGTCTTTAAGCCTGCGAATGCGCCTGCTCCACTCATAATTAATATAGTAAGCTTCTTATTTTTGTCTCGTAAATATTCTTCAGCAGAAATTTTGGCAGGGAAGCCCAGAGAAACTATCTGGGAATTATCATAACCAATTTTTTTGAATTCATCTTCGAATTCTGCTGATGGAAGATATATCCTATCAACATGGGTGCTACACTCTTGGTAAGGGGTGTAGACGAAATCTGTCTCCATGGTGGCGACCGGTACATCAATTATTTTTTTGTCTTTTAATTCGGACAGTGCAAATGCTGGCATAAAATGAGTACAAATTATAGCATCTGGGTGCAACTCATTGATTGTATTGAGTATACTCTTTTGCTTGCCACAAATTGCCCATTTCATAAAAAAAGGATAATGTTTGACAGGTTTGCTCACTTGTAAGTGCTTGAAAGCTTTGTTATAGATAGGTAAAGCATATTTTACACTCATCTTATAACCATCGTCCATAATCCAAGCACGGAATTTGCTTGGATAGTCTCTAAAAAAGTCAATAATTGTTACTTCTACTTCTCCAGGGAAGTATTGTAGCAAATCTTTTTTTATAGTGTTTGCTATAGTATTATGACCATTTCCTGCTGTTACGGTGTATATTAATATTTTTTTCATAAAATTACCTTTGTCTTATAGACTCTGTAGTTTAAAGTAGAATCTATTATATATATTAGGTGTATTTTGTCAATACCTTGTATTAGTGAATAAATAGAAAAAACTTAGTTTTCCATATTTTTTTGCCAAAGTCCGTGTAAGTTGCAATAACAAATTGCAGATTCTATTTTCTCCTTTTCTTGCAATAAAAAAGTAGTCTTTGGTTCATCATTAGGTTTTAGGTAATGAGTATATTCGCCTAAATTTGTTTTTAGCATAATCCAAGCTATGTAGTGAGCTTCTATCATAGGGTGAGGTGTTTCTCCTACTATAACAGAAACTTTATTATCTGGCAAAATATTGATTACTGGTACGTGCTTTTCCACACTAGCATCTTGAGAATTAGGAACAATTTCCTTCATTGGCTCGCCACAACAAATAATTCCACAATTTGCACACGAACAATCATTTATAACTCGTACAAGTGCTCCACATTTATTACAAATTTTAAATTTCATAATTTAACCTCCAAAAAGCGATTAATATAATTATAACATTTTAGAGAAGTTAAGTAAACTGTATTAAATTATTTTTGTGTGTATTTATTTGAATGCATCTTAATTTTTCTAGTTAAACTTGGTAAATAACTACGATTTAGTTTGTGTTTGGAATGCTTTTTAATAAACTATTTCGATAGATAAAACTAGATATTGAGTAAATTGCTGTGTGCAAAAAGGCTTTTTTAAGTATCTTGGTAAATATTTTGCTGTAAAAATCACTTGATTTTGTAAATTTTTTTACTTTTTTGACGATTTTTGCTAAGTTGGGTATTTACAATTTGACTTCGTGATATTATAATAGATGCAACAAGTGCTTGTTGCCTAGGAGTGGCTGTCGTGGCCAAGTTAATTAAAAATTTGACTTTGATTTTGTTCGTAATTTGTGGTGCAATGCTAATTTATCAAGTTTTCTATGCATTGGTATGTAATAATTATGAGCGAAAAAATGTTTTTGCTAGTGTTAGTACAAGCAGTTCAATTACAGAGATAAAATCTGCCTCTGACTATGTGGAATTTGCAAAGAGCGTCAATGGTGGGGAAACATATGACGAGCAGACTGTAATGATAAAATCAAATATTGACCTAAGTGAATATGACTTTGCAGAGTATCATATTACTGGTACATTTGCAGGTGATTTAGTTGGAGCGACTAGCGAATGCGCATATAAAATTAGTGGAATAAAAATGCCAGCTAATTTAAATAATTCTACTTATTTTGCTCTTGTCAATAAACTTAGTGGTAGTATTTCTGGCGTTATTTTTGAAGTAGAAATAAATATTTTAGAAGAACAAAATAGTGGTACAATATCTGTAATTGCGGGAATGGTAAGCGCTTCTGGTTCTGTTACAAATTGCGCTGTCGACCTAACTATTAATAATAATTCTAGCAATGCTGTTAATGTTTATTGTGTGGCTAAAAATCTCGCTAAAAAGACTGTAGTTAACAATATTTACATCAATTCTATATTTGATAACAATGCAAATGTTTATGCAATAGCATCTAATTGTGTAGAGATTTTGCCAGTAGTTTATTATTCTACTACTGGTCTAAGTGCGGGCAATTCAAACATTATTGTGCTTGATTATGCGAGCGAGCCAGACTTTTGGACTTTTGACTCAATGGGCAATCCTGTATTAAAAATAATGCAAATGGTACAAGAGGACTCTATTGTGGTAGATGAACCTAATACAGATGGTTCGGAAAATAACGGAGAAAATAATAGTGAGGCTAATGAATCTAATGATGACAACAATGCAGTAGAAACTCCGCTTGAGCCGATTGAAATCACTCCTAGATTGAGGGAAGATACATTTTGCTACACCAA
>CALWKL010000034.1 GCA_944381255.1 uncultured Clostridia bacterium
ATTGTCAGCGATAATACAATTTTCAACCCATACATTAGGGAATATTGTGGTATACTCCCAAATTTTTGAATTAATATCGATGAAAGTGGAGGCAGGAGAAATAATATTTACCCCATTTTTTAAAAAATTTTCATTAATATATTTTTGCATTAATTTATTACAAAAAGCCAACTCTGTTATAGTATTTATACTAGGCAAGTAAAAATCGTTTTTTTCTCTTCTATATGCATCAATTTTATAGTTATTTGATACAAAAGCTTGCACTAGGTCCGTTACATAATACTCATGCTGATTATTATTGCAACCAATTGAATATATATATTTTTGCAAAACTTCATTCTTAAAGCAATATATGCCTAAATTTTGCTCTTTTATATTTAATTCAGCTTCGGTACAATCTTTAGCCTCAATTATACCAGAAATCGCTCCATTTACTCGTTTTATTCGTCCAAAACGACTATTTTTGCTATAATTTCCTACAAAAAGTTTCATTTGCGCTTCATTTAAGTCCAATATATTACGCAAAGTATTTTCTTTAACTATTGGCCCATCGCCGTTTAATAGCAAAATATTTCCTTCAAAATCCGAGAAAAATTTTGAAGCACATCTCAGAGCATCTCCAGTACCCAATGGCTCTTCTTGAATTACTGTTTTAATATGACTTGGTAGTACATTTTTTACTTCATTAGCATTGTTGCCTAGTACCACATAAATATCATATAGATTTAACTTTTCCAATTCATCAATTAAATAACTAATTATAGGTTTATTACATATTTTTGCTAACACTTTATTAGTTTTTAATTGCATTCTAGAGCCTCTCCCTCCTGCCAAAATAACTGCAATATTTTGCATACTACCTCACTTTAACTTTTTACCTCGAGGAGATACCTTTAGGTCTCGCAAAGGCATACAAAAACTATTTTCTGCTATATTTTCTGCCACAGTAGCCCCAGCACAAATATAGCTATTATTCTCTATCTTTACAGGTGCTATAAGATTTACATTACAACCTATAAAACAATTATCGCCAACAAAGGTTTTTTGCTTAATTTTGCCATTAAAATTTGCTGTTATTACCCCACAACCGAAGTTACAATTTTTACCTATATAAGCGTCTCCTATGTAGGTAAGGTGCGAAATTTTGCAGTTATCCCCCACAAAACTAGCCTTTATCTCACAAAAATTGCCAATTTTGACATTATTACAAATATGCGTATTTGGTCTTATGTGGCTGTTAGGTCCTATATAGACTTGGTCTCCAATTTCGCACTCTTCTATAAAGTTTCCTGGATAAATTATACAATTTTTCCCTATTTTTACGCCATTTTTTATATAATTATTTGGATAAATTATTGTTCCCTCGCCAATGACTGCTCCTTTTTCAATAAAGGTTGTTTTTTTATCAATAATTTTTACATTTTTTAAAAATTTATTTGACTGCAATTTGTTTACAAAATCCTTTTTTCTTTTTTATTTTCCTTTCACAAAACAACATTCTAAGCATAAATATAATTCCAAAGCACCCCATTACAGGATAGCAATAACTTACTATTGTGCCAAATCCCAAACCTGATATTATTAGACCTACTATACTTATTAGTACGCTAGCAAATTTAAAGGATATATTATACTTATTCAACCACGCAGCAATAGTATATACCAAAGATACAGCAGTAGTTAATATCCCTAGCCACACGACGACCAAAGTTACGATTCCAAATGAATGACCGACAGAATTTGCTATATATACTAGAGGCATATCAGACATAGAACTATACGGGTTAAGATATATCGAAACTACCATACACAGTAAGCATATTACCAAAAATACTGCACCTATCAAAGAACCAAAAAAGTTTGCTTTTTTACTATTAGCAGTACCTAATCTAGCAAATATAAAGCCAGCAAAATACAAGTTGCTACATACATATAATATGCTTAAAAATATAGCTGTTATCACTTTTTCTCCGCCTTCTACCAAAGGAACGGTAAAGTCGTTAGAACTATTCAAGCAAAATATAAAGGAGCAAAAGACCACCAAAACTAATAAAGGTACTACTAGCATATTCACTTTGACCATTTTATCAAAGCCCAACCAGCTGACTAATATTGCAATCGAAGCAGTTAAAACACTAGCATATCGGTATGCTGAGGACTCCAGTACAATGTCAAATAGCGAATTTGCGCCTGCTAGCATAGATGATAGTAATATTACATTACTTATAATAAAAATAATTTCTCCAGCCAATCCCCATTTCCCAAACAACTGTTTGTTTATCTGCTGAACCGACTCTATACCATTACGCTTACCAAATTCAAGAAACATATAGCCAAGCCAAAATAACAAAACTCCTGCAAAAATTATCAATGGAAAGCAAACCCAGCCAAAGCGGGCAAAATAATACCAAACTTCTTCACCACTTGCAAATCCAGCACCGACTATAGACCCAAACAAAACAGCGCCTATGACCAAGCTTTGCACAAAAATCCCGCTTTTTCCTTGCATTATTACCCCTTTATTGTAGTTTTAGGTACTTTATTGCCTCAAAAACATCGTTTTGTGGCGTATCAAAGTATATGCACGCTTGCTCGAGAATTTGATTGTTTTCAGTGAAAAAAAGACAACTTACTAGATTTTCAGTCAAGGAATAATCTATTGAACCCAAATTTTTGCTACTAAGTTTAAGAGCAATATAGTCAAAATCAATCTTTAAATTATTTATTTCTGCATAACTAAATGCTCCACAATATCCAGAACGCAAAATATCATTATTTTTTATTGAATTTGGAATTTTTAACGAAAAACTTTTGTAGTAAAAGCCACAAGTCAAATCAATAATTTTTCGTTTGCCTTCTAGTAGTGCATACTTAGTTAAGAAGTATTTTTGCCTAGCCCCAATCCTCATAGTTAATAATAGTTTTTGATAAAAGTTGACTATTTCTTTTTTGTTGCTTTTTGCTAAAATTTGCACAATTTTTTGCATAAAATCAGCATTTTTAAGAGTCAATCCCCACTCTATATCACCAGCCAATGTCAGCGAAGTATCAAATATTTCATCAAAATTTGACAACATACTAGTTTCAATCATCTTGTCAATTTTTTCTTGCCCAACCTCATACGGCACAGCAGTCGACACTGGCATAAATTTTAACATATTACCATTCGTAATTTGATAGAAAATATTGAGTGTTGGATTATCAATATCTATCCATCTAGCACGGCCTAAATAATATAATGCTTCCTTGGTATTCCCTACATTAAAATAGCAAATACTTATGAACAGTAATATTTTTGTGTTAAATTCACTTCTCTTTAAAATTTTTTGATAAGTTTCAATAGCGCCTGTATAATCTTCACTCTTTGCTTGAATATTTCCAAGTAACTCCAACTCCCTCTCATTAAGGCCCAAATCGTTTAACTTAACTACATTTTCGCTTAGACTTAAAAAATCTTTTTCCGCAAGACACAAAGAGCATAAAACCAAATTAGCGTCAATATTTTCATTATCAAATTTAAGAATATTGAATAAAATTGTACGAGCTGTATTAAAGTCTCCAACTTGCACCAAAATATCACAATACATTATTTGATATCTAATATCACCATTTTGTAAATAAGGATAAATTAACTCGATTGCTTCATCATATCTTTTTTGGCGAATTAAACTTTTGATAATATCAATAGCACTTAGCTTATAATTATTATTCATCAAATCTTTTTTTATTTCATTAGACCATTCTAAAATGGCACCAACTAAATTTTGAGAACTATCCCAATTAAGAGCCTCGCTTAGATACTTCAATGCCAACTTAGGACGTCCCAACTTTACTAAATTTTTACCTATATTTAAATATGCCGAGGCTCGTGTCTCGGGAATTTTCACAGACAGAAAAGCATATTCACAACTAAGGTTATAAAGTCCCATTTTAAAATATATTTCACTTAGAATCAAGTTTAAAGAAAGTCTATCTATACGCAACTTACTAGATTCTATTGCATTCCTAATAGCATCTAATGCACCTAAATAATCGCCCTGCTCTAATCTTGTATCTAATAACTTTAAATAATAATTTAATGAACGTTTAAATTGCAATATCTTAGCCATAGCACTAACATATGAGTTAAAGTGTATTTTAATGAATATATTTTGCATAAACAAAAAAACGACCCAATATCACAAAAACGGTCGTTTTTTATCAATTTTTTACGGTTTTTTGTTAAATTTATATTATTTTGTCAGTACTATGCAGGTACTATGCACTAAAAATATTATTTAGAACCATCTTCTAGCATATACAAATCTTTGTATATTTCACAATTTTTTATTAAATCTGCGTGCTTGCCTTTCGCAACAATTTGGTGATTATCAATAACCAAAATTTCATCACAATCTACGATTGTACTTAATCTATGTGCGACAATAATAAAGGTACACTTGCTTTTTAGATTTTTTATTACTTTTTTTATTTCTTCTTGATTTTCATTATCTAGCGCGCTAGTCGCTTCATCTAGCATCAGCAATTTGCAGTCAGTCAAGAATGCTCTAGCTATAGCTAGTCTTTGCCTTTGACCACCACTTAAAGTTATACCACCCTCGCCCAAAATTGTGTCCAAGCCATCAGGTTTTGACTTTACAAAATCGTAGAGTTGCGACATTTTCAAGGCATCAATCATTTCTTCCTCGGTAGCTTTTGGGTTGGCATACAACATATTCTCTCTAATTGTGGTATTAAAAATATAAGGCATCTGTGGTACTAAACTAACAATATTACGTAGCGATTGCTCAGTTAAGCACTTGTTATCAATCCCATCAAGTAAAATTTGCCCAGATTTAGGGTCATTAAGTCTATTTATTAAGCTAAGTATAGTGCTCTTGCCTTCTCCTGACCTTCCTACGATTCCAAGGGTGTTGCCAGCCTTAACTTCAAAAGAAATATGATTTAATACTGGTACATCATCATATTCGAATACAACATCACAAAACTTTACTCTACCACTTAAATCTTCTATATCTTGAGTACCAAATTTTTCTTGAGGGTATTTTTCACTATCATATACTTGAGCCATACGCAAAGCGCTAATATTAGCATTTTGAATACCTATCATACTACTATTCAAGCAAATACTTAAATTTGAAGGAATATCTTTATAGCGAATGAGCACAACTAACACACTTAACGATAATATGCCTTGCCACATAAAGTAAACGCCTACAATCAAACAAGCCATTACCATAATATCTCTAAAAATATTAATAAGTCTATGGGTAGATGACTCAAAATCCCTCAAATTTATATCAGAATTTCGACGTGCCATACTCCATTTATTCATTACACTCAACATCGTGCCTTTCAAATTAAGGCTCTTGACATCATCTGAACCACGAACAAATTCGGTAATATGATTGGCACTTTTTTCATTTAATAGGCTACTTCTCATGATTCTGCTAGCTCGGTATTTTCTACGAATTCGCAATAATATAAAATCAATTATACATATAAGCAATACTATTGTGCCTATCCATACATTTAAAAAGAAAAAGTAGAATACTACCACCAAAGCACGCAAAAAATCAGCAAAATTCAACCAAGCATTTGAGATATTTAAGACAAAACTATTTGGTTCACTACTAGAACGCTGTACTATTTCTCCCGTACTAATTTTCCTATAAGCGCTACTTGAAGTATTGAGTACACGAGAGCATATATCCAAACGAATATTGTGTGCAGCATTATTATTCAATCTACCTATTTGTGTTTGAATTGCTCCATTAACAATATTGCTACCTATCTCTATAGCTAATAGCACTAGAAGTGCATAAATAGCATACAAATATTCGCCTTCAGTAATAAAATCTACAGCATACTGTAATGCAGGAACAGATAAAAAAGTAAATACAATAATAATCAAGGACAATAAAACTATTGCAATAATATACTTTTTCTGCTCAAAGTAAAATGGATAAAATCTACTTGTTTCTAATTTCGTTATTTTTTCTTTTTCTTGATTAGATTTTAACTGTGCTTCGTCTTTTTTTAATATTTTTTTGTTATTAAATAGTGAATTTTCTTTCTTTTTTATGTTATTTTTAAATTTTTTCTTTGCTAAAGCTTCGTTTACTTCATCTATTGAAATAGCATATTTTTCATAATATTTTTGCTTTTTTCTCTCGAGTTTTACTTGCTTTTTACTTTTTATAGATGGTTTGACGACATCTTCCTTTAATTTCATAAACATCTCCTTATATACAAAAAATGCAACTTAGTGCCCAAATTTTACGGTATAGTTGCATAATTTTGTAGGTAAATGATATATTTATTTCTTTTGATAAATTATACGATGGCAATTTTCACATTCGACAATTCCATCTTTGTTGAGTAAATCTAACCTTGCATTCGCTAAAGGTGTAGAACAAATTGCACAACAATTATTAGTCAAAGGTACGAGTATAGGAAATTTATGGTCATCACGCAACTCTAAATACTTTTTCATAATTGAAGGGTTAATAGTCTTTTTGAGTTCTTCCATTTCCAAAAGTATTTTTTGGCGCTCAGAGTTTTCCTTCTGCTCTAATTCATTGAATTTATTTAGACTGGCTTTGTACTTTGTCTTAGATTCTACACCGTATGTTTTGGTTTTGTCAAAAGCAGTAACTGTCTGATTAATTTTATTTGATAAGTTTTTGATTTCCTTACTTAAAGTAAGCAAGCCACTAATTTCCTTTTTTATTTCTGTCTCATCTTCCCTAAGTTGTGTTGATGACTTTGTATTAATATCAGCTTTCTTTAAATTGTTAATCAAATTTGATTTTTGCTGAAAACTTACCTTCAATCTTTCAAATTCTGCAATTAATTGAGAGGCTTGATTTTCTAGTGAAACCAGCTTATTTTGTGCTTGCTTTACCTGTTCAACTAATTTATTTACTTCATTTTTTTCCTTACTGTTTTGCAATTCTTTATTAATTTTAACAAGTGCAGCATCTTTCTGTTGATACAATAATATTTCTTTTAACATCTTTAATTTCTCCCTTTTAAATCTTTGCAATTCTGCAAAAATTGAACTAAATTTTTATATTTTGCCTCTTTTTTTGACATTTTAGCCAATATAAATTCGGTTTTGGCAATTTTTTCATCTAGCCAGCGCTGATAATCAATTTCTCCATAACTATCTTTTATGGCACCAAAAGCAAGCTCTTGAGCTCCTAACTTTTGCTCCCCTACGACAGCCTTTAATAATAGGTAATACTTTTTATCAAAAATTATTCTATCAATTATTATTTTATAACCAGCTAAATTTAGAAATTTTCGTACTTTTCCATAATCACGCATAGGTTGCAATACCAAGATTGGTCTAGTATCGTTTTGCTCAAAAAAATGGCTCAAAATATTCACTATCTCATTGCCACCCATACCTGCTATCAATATTTGATTGACACAAGCATCTACTGGCAATCCATCACAGCACGCAAAAACTGCTCGATCTAGTAATCCTTTTTGTTTTATTAAATTTACTGTCTTATCAAGGCTAGGAGCACTAATATCGGTAGCCAGCACAAACCTCGACCTATTGGTAGTTAACATCTCTAATGAAAGCACCCCATGATCACAGCCAACGTCAGCTGTCCATTCTACAGGCTCCAACAAGGCAAAAATTTCTGCCTGTCTTTTAGTCATCTACGAAATCCTTTAATTTTTTGCTTCGACTTGGGTTACGCAATTTCTTGAGAGCTTTGGCTTCTATCTGACGTATACGCTCACGAGTAACATTAAACTCCTTACCTACCTCTTCCAAAGTACGAGGATGCGCATCATCTAGTCCATATCTTAGACGAATTACCTTTTGCTCTCGCGGAGTAAGTGTTTCGATAACGGACAAAAGTTGCTCTTTTAACATCATTTGAATAACATTTTCCGAAGGAGATTTTGCATTTTCATCTTCTACAAAGTCGTAGAATTCACTATCGCCCTCTTCTCCTGTTGGGGTCTCAAGACTGGTAGGCTCTAGGGCAATTTTTCTAATTTCGCCTACTTTATCCTCTGTGATACCCATCGCTTCAGCTATCTCGGCGTCAGTAGGTTCACGACCTAACTTTTGCCACAGTGTCCTAGTAACTCTTCCCAGCCTATTTATTGTCTCTACCATATGTACAGGTATACGAATAGTACGAGCTTGGTCGGCCATAGCACGACTAATCGCCTGTCGAATCCACCATGTACCGTATGTACTAAAATGAAATCCACGACGATAATCAAAACGCTCAACAGCCTTTATCAAACCCATATTACCCTCTTGGATAAGGTCGCTAAATGACATACCGGTCCTACCCAAAAAGCGCTTCGCAATACTAACTACCAATCTAAGATTCGACTCAATTAATTTTTGCTTAGCAGACTCATCACCATCCATCATTCGTTTGCCAAGTTCTATCTCTTGCTCTGGGGTAAGAAGGTCTACCTTACCAATATCTTTAAAATACATTTTTACAGGGTCATTAATGTTAGCCTGATTCATCATATGCTCGACATCAATTTCATCTGTATCATCTTTTACAATATCCACGCCTTCATCACGTAGATATTTCATTGCGATTTCGATTTCCTCGGCATTTGCCTCCACTTTCATCAATCGATTGTATACATCATCTTCCGAAATTGTACCACGTTTGCTCGCCACTATAGCGAGTTTGTCGCACTCTTTTTTAATTTCGTTTCTTAATTCAATATCCATTTTTCCTCCATTAGTTACGCGGTTTTTTACTTAATAAATTTATATTTGTTGTGTATTTTTGACTCAAAAGGTTTTGTTCTTCTTTGTTTTGATTTAATTCTTTCGTTAATTCAATTACTTGTCGCATTGCATCAGTACGAGCATTAGAGTCTACGGCATCTATACAAATCATATTTAGCTTATCTCGCTCGATTTTTAACTTGTGCTCCTTGTTCTTTAAAAAATAGGATTGCAAGGTAATTTCAGGTAAAGGGTCTGGCGTAAACTCATAATTTACTGCATATTTAAGTAGCGGAGTAGAATTGTCTACATCGGTAAAACTATACAGCCCGCTGATACTAGGGCGCCCACCAGATGAGATAACCTGTTTTATGTACTCCAAAGCCTCCTTTAAGCCTTCATCTAAGAAAAATAAGTCTTTTGCAGAGTCATAAAAAGCCTGACAATAGTCCTTGTTGTATAAGAAGCTCGCCACTATATAGGTATCGGCTTTGTCATAACCATCAAGTTTCATAGTATCCACCACTTTACGTGGCTCTTCAATAGCACTAGCTTCTCGCTCCCAAAAAGGCAACTCGGTCTCAGGGATTTTGGCTAAATCTGCACGCAAGATATCCAAAGGTGTACCAGAATATTGCTTAACTAACTCTAGATAAATATCTTGTTCTGCCATATCTTCTAGGGATTTGATTACTACTAGAGCCTCTCGCACAAATTTCGCCTTTTGCATACGATCGGATAAATCAAAATTTTCTGCCACTGCCTTTATCTTATACTCTATACCATCTATTGCATTATCAAGAATATTGCGCATTTTTTCAGCACCGTATGTATGCAAAAATTCATCAGGGTCTTTACCCTCTGGCAAAGATGCAACCTTGACATTCAAAGAGCCACGTCTCAGCACATCTATACTCCTAAGTGTCGCTTTTTTACCAGCTCCATCACCGTCTAATAATAGTATAATATTTTCACTAAACTGCTTTAATTTGCGCGCGTGCATAGGGGTAATAGCAGTACCTAGACAGGCAACAGTATTGCAAAATCCAAACTGGTGCATACTGATTACATCAATCTGACCTTCCACAATAATTATATTTGATAGACCACTAAAATCTTTGTTGTTGTGTCGTGCCTCATCTCGCTCTTTTTTTATGAGATTTATACCAAAAATCACTTCAGATTTATTAAAAATATATGAGGCAGAAGTATTCTTGTACTTTGCCAATTCTTTATCTTCTAGCAGTCGAGCCGAAAATCCTATCACTGCCCCATCTTTGTCGATTATAGGGAAAGTCAACCTCTTACCAAAAGCATCGAATATCCTGCCATTCGCCTCACTCAATAATCCAGCCTTTCGCAAAATGTCATCAGAGTACCCCTTCCCTCTTAAGTACTTAATCGCGCTCTCATAATCCAAACTGCACCCGAGTCCAAAACGCCGTACGAATTCAGGCAAAATCTGCCGTTTGTGAATATATTTGACAGCCACTTCTGCTTGGGGGTGATTTGAATACAAATTTTTGTGATAATACAACCCAGCATCACGCAATGCAGATAGGATAGTATCACGCTCTTTTTTCTTTAGGGCTATTTGATTTTGATCCACATCTTTCAGCTCTGGCAAAGGCATATTAGCAATATTTGCCAGTCGACCGACTGAATCTACAAAGCCCAAATTTTCGTATTTGCTAATGAATTTAATGACATCTCCGCTCTCCTTGCAACCAAAGCAATGATAACTTTGACTCTCAGGATATACAAAGAAAGAGGCAGTCTTTTCGTGGTGAAAAGGGCAACAACCAGCCAACTCTCTACCGTTTTTCTTAAGTGGCACATATCTGCCTATTATATCAACGATATCGCATCTAGATTTCAACTCATCTAACCACTCAGGGCTAAATAGTTTAGCCATTCTCCACCTCCTCTTCTGTCAAAATAAAACATCACTATTCTTGCCACAATTACTAATATGAAAATCAAAAATACAATCACATTATTTCTAGTGATTGCAAACAAACACAAATTCCCCTTTTACTTGCGTGCTTGTCCATCTCGTATAGTGAATAAAAACCAGTATGCCTATTTGGCATACCTAATCATACCTCTAATAACTAATTACGCAATCAACTCCCCAAAATCCTTTTTTATTTGTAAATTTTCTTGAAAAAAATTAAAAAATTCTTGCCAC
>CALWKL010000035.1 GCA_944381255.1 uncultured Clostridia bacterium
ATCACACGCGTACAAAAGTTGCAACCCAATGCCAGTAGAGAGGCTACGAGAATCTACCACCATAACTCTCCCACACTCACGACTAGCGATTTCAGCATTGCGGTACATTGAAGATATTTCTCCTGAAATAGTGAAGTGAATTAGAGCATCATAGCCACCATCACTTTTTAACTGCTCTTCGAAAAAATCTTTTGCCTCCATAGGATTTATAGCGGCAGTTTTAGGCATTACATCGCTAGTCTTTAAAAAATTATAAAATTCATCAGGAGATATTGTAGCGCTATCGTTATACTCTTTGTCCCCTAAAATTATATGCACAGGCAAAATACCTATATTGTATTCTTTGATTAACTCTGGCGATAAATCGCAAGTACTATCACTAGTGATTTTTATTTTCATAACTAAACCCCTTTTGTTACAGCTTATGCATATATTTTGACATAAAATTCTTAATTTAGCAAACAAAAAAGAAGAGAATTCATATTCCTCCTCCTTTTTTACTCAAAAATATCAATTATCCATAAATTTTCTTAGCAAGATATGCATTTAGGTCGTCAATTTTTACACGCTCTTGCGCCATACTATCACGCTCACGAACTGTTACACAACCATCATTCTCTGTCTCAAAGTCAAGTGTAACACAAAAAGGTGTACCTATCTCATCTTGTCTACGATAACGTTTACCAATAGAACCCGTTACATCATATTCTGCACGGAAATTTGAATTTAACTTTTTGTATAGAGCAAATGCCGGCTCTTCTAGTTTCTTGGATAATGGCAATACAGCCACTTTGATAGGTGCAATTTTTGGGTCAAATCCAAGCACAACTCTAGTATCGTCTTCTGATATTTTTTCCTCACGATACGCACTACACAAGATAGCTAACAAAAGTCTATCCACACCGACACTAGGCTCTACAACGTACGGAATATATTTTTCATTTGTAAATGGGTCAGTATAACTCAAATCTTCACCACTAACCTTTTGATGCTGAGTAAGGTCATAATTAGTACGATTAGCTATACCCCACAACTCACCCCAACCAAAAGGGAATTTAAACTCAATATCAGTAGTAGCAGCAGAATAGAATACCAATTCTTCTGGAGAATGGTCTCTATATCTTAACATACTCTCATCAATGCCTATACTTTTTAAAAACTCAAAACATTCTTTGCGATAATAAGCATGCCAATCTTTTGCAGTATCTGGATGGCAGAAAAACTCCATTTCCATTTGCTCAAACTCACGAGTCCTAAATATAAAGTTACCTGGAGTTATTTCATTTCTAAAAGCCTTACCAATCTGACAAATTCCCATTGGCAACTTACTCCTAGTAGCACGCTGAACATTCTTAAAGTTTACAAAAATTCCACCAGCTGTCTCTGGGCGAAGATACACTGTACTAGTATTATCCTCCACCACACCGATAAAGGTCTTGAACATCAAATTAAAATTTCTAATAGGAGTAAAATCACATTTACCACAATTAGGACAAGCAATATGGTGCTCTTTGATGAAATTCTCAAGTTCGGCACTACTCATTGCCTCTACGCTACCCACCTCAATAGGTTCACCTGCTTGCTCACGAGCATAGAGCCATTCTTCAATCAATTTGTCTGCTCTATGTCTAGTCTTACAATTTTTGCAGTCGATAAGTGGGTCACTAAAATCTGCTAGGTGTCCACTCGCCTCCCAAACTTTTGGATTCATAATTATCGCACTATCCAAACCGACATTATGAGGCTCTTCTTGTACAAATCTTCTCCACCAAGCAGCCTTAATATTATTCTTCAATTCAACTCCCAAAGGACCATAATCCCAAGAGTTGCTAAGACCACCATAGATCTCACTGCCAGCAAAAACAAATCCACGATTTTTGCACAAGGCTACCAAATCTACCATAGTCAAGTTCTCTTTCATTATTATTATCTCCTGTCAAAATATGTATCATATTATACACTAATAAATAATACTTTGCAAGTAGTAATTTGAAATTAGCAATAAGATTTAATAATTACTAATTAAATAATTTAAATTATATTTAATCTACACAAAACGAAATTATTAAAAAATATTTAAAAAATAAAAAAATTAATAAAAAATATAAATATAAATATAAATAAAAAAGCAAATAATTATAATATTTGCTTCTTGAATTGTTATAAACATTAAAGTAAATTTGCAGGTAAATATCTAATTTTTTATAGTATAGTAGCAAATTTATGCAGTATAATATTGTTTTTTAATATTTTTATAATTTAAACAAAAAGTTTATAGATTAAATTTAACTATTGTCTACTTCCAAATCTGCATAATCATTTTTAATAAGTTTAAATTTTGCTATAATCAACTTTCCATCGTAATCTTGTACACTTATAGATATAGCCGTACTGTTACCAAATTGCTCCAGTTTTGTCTCTACACCGTTTTGCATAATGTACCAGCCATCAAACTGATAATCAGTATAACTAACAGCATATAAATTTACAGTACTATCGGTGCCGTCATCTTCGTATCCACCCATGCGGACCTGTCCTCCTCCACGAGAAGTTACCGCTAATCCATCTACCATTCCACTTCCAAATACAGCAGTTATGGTACAATCGCTAGTTAGAATATGCACTAGAGGATTAGATGATTGCGTAACTGTAGTATTATTTTCTGCGACTTCCCAATACAAGAATGCTACCCCAGTGTTAGCTAACGCAAAAATATTTAGTTGAGTATTTACTGTTTGCGAAATACTTAAATTACTAGTAACTTGATTATTATACAAAACATTTCCTAAACTAGCATCATTTACTTTAATAGTTAAATTATATGTTACCAATTCAAAATTGGCAATTACCGTTAAATTTTCTTCAATATTAAAAGTATATGGATTATTTGTACTCAACTCATTCCCTTGTTCGTCTGCCCAATATGCGAAACGATAAGCGCCGCTAGGCACCGCAGTTAGTTTAACTTCTTCGTCCACTTGATATGTTCCTGCTCCATTTACGCTACCTGCTCCCACAGGAGTTACTTGTACAGTAATAGTGAATACTCTGAGTTCCCAAACTGCATACAAATTTACCGTAGCACCATTAGTAGCTGATAGATTAGTTACGTTTTGTCCATCTGAGTACTGCACCGCACCATTAGGACTTGTTGCCCAACCTTTAAAATTATATTTAGCTAGTTGATACCCATTGGTTGTTAAATTTTTACCAACACCATATGTATGTGTAGAGTTTGCTGTACTGCCAGTTACCTCGCCACTCGCTCCACTTGGTTTATTACTGTTGTAAACTATAGTATATGTATTTGCTAGAAAATGAGCAGTTATGGTAGCATCTCCACCATCAATCATATGTGTGTATGTGTTATTTGTGCTTAATTGGTTTCCATTGGCATCAGTCCATTTTTCCAAATGATAGCCAGTATTTGGCTCTGCTGTCAAGGTTACCTGTGTACCTACAACAATTGGGTTATTAATTGAAGAATTTACGCTTCCATTCCCACTCGAATTTGTATATAGATTGAAAGACATAAGCCTAAAGTCAGTAGATGAAAATTTGCTAGTACCCACCGATACTGCCAAATCATATGTGCTCTTGTACGCAAAATAATATACTGCAGAACTTGAACCATTAGTAAAAGCATAACTTTCTATATTAGATGCCGAAGTTAATTTATTATAAAAAGTTACACTAGTTAAACTACTACAGTATC
>CALWKL010000036.1 GCA_944381255.1 uncultured Clostridia bacterium
GCTAGGTTTTGGCAAAAGGTCTATACCTAGAGCATCAATGGCACCTTGTACAGTAAGTGTGTCATGGCTAAAATATTTAGGCACTATCTCAAGAGCCTGCTCTATAGTTAGATTTGATAGGCTCTTGTACACTGGTTCTGCCTCAGTACCTACATTATAAAAATCATCTACCAGAGCAGGATAACCCAAATCTTCTAATATTGTAGTCTGTGCAGTATCAAGCACCTCTGCTACAGTTACATGCTTATACATTTTAGGTAATACTTGTTGGACAAATTCATCTAAAGAATTAGCAATATCTTGGATACGGATATCTTTGACTTTTACCTCACTACCACGGAAAGTTATAGTCTCATCATAGACTGCTGTTAGACTAATTTTTGTACCGGGAATAACTGAAGGTATTTCCACTCCAAAATCATTCTTTAGTGTATCAATTGTTGCATTGACTAATTGGTCTTTTTTCTCTAATAGTTGCTTGACTGACATATCCTTTAGATTGCCTTCCAAAGGTATAGTTACCCCCACTATATTTTCTACCATGCGTACATTAAGATTGTAATAAATATACAAGCCTCCACCGATAAATACTACCAAGAGGAGTACAAAAGAGAACATAAAGCCAGCAAAAAAAGTACCACAACCTCCACGCTTTTTTACTATCACCTTAGGTGCGGAAGGATCATTGGGAGTAAGAGATTTATCTTTTTTCGACATTCGCAACATCTCCTATTTTTTACTCTGATTTAATTATATTTAATTAATACCAAAAAAGCAACTAATTAAAAATTAATTTTAAATATTTTTTAATTATTTTTTTTATATTTTCTGTAATTATTTTTTTACAAAATTATATTAATTAAAAAAATACTACTTTTATTATGTGTAAAAAATAAAATTTGTTACATTCAAAGACAGATTTTATACATCGTACCACGAATCACCGACTTCGATATCGACAATTAAAGGAACATTTAATTTTATTACATTTTCCATTTTATCTTTTAGGATTGATTTTACTTTTTCTACTTCATTTTCAGGAGTATCAAGTATGAGTTCGTCATGAATTTGTAGTACAATTTTTGCCTTTAGATTACAACGATTTAATTCTTGGAATACTGCTAGCATTGCCAGTTTTATAATATCACTAGCCGAGCCTTGCAGAGGCATATTCATAGCAGCACGGTCGGTAAACCTAGAATTTTTTGTGCTACCGCTTATATCAAAATTGCGTATTCGCCCCAAAAGAGTAGTTACCTTACCAGTCTTTTTGTATTCTTCTACACTGCTATCCAAAAATTTCTTTATTGTAGGATAGGTTAAAAAATATTTATCTATATAGTCTTTTGCTTTGCCTGCAGATATTCCTAAGTTTTGTGCTAAGCCATATGGAGAAATACCATAAATTATTCCAAAATTTACGGCTTTTGCACTACGGCGCATACTTGGTGTAACACTTTCTATCGGCACTCCAAATATCTGGCTAGCAGTAATAGTATGGATATCATTGTCATGTAAGTACGCATTTACCAAAACACTATCCTTAGAATAATGTGCGAGCAATCGTAATTCTATTTGACTATAATCTGCACTTATAAGTTTGCACCCCTCACTCGCTACAAACATTTTGCGTAATTCCTTGCCTTCCTCTGTGCGTACTGGAATATTTTGTAAATTCGGTTCATTACTACTTAGCCTTCCAGTTACAGTGGAGGTTTGATTGAATTGCGTATGGATTTTACCATCTTCCTTAATATAATTACGCATACCTTCAATGTATGTGCTATATAGTTTGGTAATGGTCCTAAATCTAATAAGTTCTTCTATAATAGGGTGTTTGCCTCGAAGACTTTCTAATATATCTACATTTGTAGAATGTTTTTTATTTCTAGTATCATCTAATTTCAAGTTATCAAAAAGCACTACAGCTAGTTGCTTTGGACTATTTGGATTAAATTCTACTCCTGCCAAATCGCAAATTTTTTGTCTAATACCCTCTATCTCTGCTCTATATTTAGGGGCAAGAGAATCTAAAACTCCAGTATTAATTCTTATACCGTTGCGCTCCATATCATATAGTACTCGCACGAGAGGTAATTCTAAATCAAAGTATAGACTATTTAAACCTAATTTTTGTATACCTTCTTCACACAGTGTCCAGCAAGTATACAAGCCAACTGCTAAGTGTTCTTTTGATAATCCAAAATAATCTAGCATATGATTAGGGTCATCTTCTTTAATATTACTATTTATCAAATATGTGGCAAGTGGCACATCGAGAAGATTTGCTTGTAACTTTATACCAATTTTATCTGCCAAGCGATATAATTTTTTGAGAGAATACAGTAGCACCGTTTTATCAAAATCTGCAAAAATGCTTTTTGCCTTCTCTATTACCATTTCTTGACTTACTACAAATAGCTCGATAGTATAATTATCCTCTCTATCCCAAGCAAACTCGATTTTTTCGTCAGTAATTGACACAGCCACGGTATCACATTTTTCATATTTTTTCAAGATTTCATCGAGTTGAGATAAGGTAATAATGGTATTTTTGCTTTCAATCTTGGGAGCGCTATTAGTAGTGCAAAATAATTCTGTGCGCCTAGTAAGGCTACGGAATTCATATTTATTACAAAATTCATATGCTTCCTTGTCCCAAGGGAAAACAGTTTTTAAATCTTCTAGTAAGACTGGTATATTCTCTTGACAGCGAATAGTTGCCAAATCATAACTCAAATAACATATATCACGACCAGACTCAAGTTTTTCACGCAATTTGCCAGTGATTTTATCTAAATTGTTATATAGGTTATCAATATTTCCATAAGTCTTTAATAGCGTCATTGCAGTCTTCTCTCCAATGCCAGCTACACCTGGAATATTATCCGAGCTATCCCCCATGAGTGCTTTTAGGTCAATTATTTGACTTGGCACCAGCCCCCACTCTTGATTAAAAGTTTTTTCATTCATTACTGCGATTTCGCTAAGTCCTTTTTTGGTTAGCCAAACCTCAGTGAAGCTATTGATTAATTGTAGTGAATCTCTATCTCCTGTAACTACAATATTTTGTACATTCTCAAATTTTTTTGTCATGGTACCGATAATATCATCGGCTTCTATCCCTGGTTGCTCTAAGATAGTAATTTTCATAGTTTTGAGCATATCTTTTAAAATCGGCATTTGTATTGCCAAATCTTCTGGCATACCCTTTCTAGTTGCTTTGTATTCGGCATACATATCATTACGAAAGGTATGGCGCCCCGCATCAAAAGCCACACACATATATTCTGGTTTGTTATCTACAAACAATCTTGCCAAAATATTCGCAACTCCAAATACAGCATTGCAATTTATGCCCTCGGCATTGAATAATGGTGGCATGGCATAAAATGCTCTATTTACCAGACTATTACCATCAATAATTACCAGTTTTTCCATAAATATCTCCTTTACTATTTAGCGCACCATGACTTCATCTTGATATATATCTTTTGAGCCAATATCAATTTCATTACTCACTGTTATTATATTTTTTTGTTCATTTTGTAATTGTTCAATTTGCTCTTCTGTAGTATTGCCCAAAGTTTTATCTATTTTCTCATCTTGCTCTATTTGTTGTAAGTCTTTTTCTACTTCTTGAGTTTGAATATCTTGCTCAGGTTCTGCTATTTGTTGATTATCAAATTCTTGACTTTGATTAAATTGTTGTGGCCAGTTTTTAAAACAAAATTCGCCCACTTTTGTTGCCATCAAATATTCTTCTTGTATTGTTGTCGCTACGAAATCGCTAATATATTGCAACACGTTATTAGGGTCTATAGCTTCCTTATGATAAAACTCGAATCTCTCCAAATCATAACTACTCATTTTGTCCTCTAGCAAGGCACCATTTAGACAACTTTCGCATAAGCCTATACACTTACCGTACTTATCCAAAATTTTATCTATCTTTTGTTCAGTAAACATAGACTGAGTCCTAGGATTGTAAGCATTACCTGATATATATTCCATCAATTCGCAAAAAGCGCCTTTAAAAATTTGAGTAGCTTCCAAAAGGTCAGCGTCTTTAGATTTTTCGCCTAAACTTTGCTTTGTGAGTTCGTCATTACTTACCGAATTCCACATTCCAGCAAGACAAATAGGCATAAAATACCCACTGCTAAGTACAAACTGATGCTTTAGAGTATCCTTATCTAGCGATTTATACAAAGGATTATCACTAAAGAGTGCCTCATTATAAGCACACTCTGTAGCTACATTTTCTGCCACGCCCTCATTTAGATACTGTAGTCCTACACTTTGCCAAAGCATTCCACCACGCTTGCCATCTTTTTTTATTTCATAACCATATACTGGGTCTACACCTATAAAGAATATTTTCTGTTTTGCATCAGTATTAGATTGCGAAGATTTACCAAAATCAGTAGCATTTTGGCTAGTTACCACGCTAGTATATTTTGATAGACTATGCACAAACTCGTGATATATAGTCTTGTGCAATCTAATTAAATCATTAGCAGAACTAGTACGTATATTCCTATATAGAGTTACTCGTTCTTCTGGAGTAACCTGTCTAGTTTTTTTACGAGTTACTTCATCAAAAGTTTTATATCTTCTGCTAGATAAATTAGCAATATGGGAATTAAAAAATTTATACCTAGCAAGAGCCTGCTCTTTTAATATTTCATTATTTTCGGTTATATATGGGTTTAGCATTTGAGTGAATAGGGTAATCTTACTCGTTTGACCTTTATTAGTTATTCTAGGCTCAGTAAGTGCTCGACTACCAAACTTAGATGCTTTTAACTTACTATCTATACTCAAATGTACATTTTTAAAGCGTTCAAAAAGTTCTGGTTTTTCATCTAAATTTCGCATATATTCATAAACTATTGTAGCCTGCTCAGCATATATTCCAAAAGCTTTACGCATCAATTTAGGATTTGCCAAAAATTTCTTTTCTTTACTTGTTAATTCCATTTTAACTTACCCCACACTATTTTTTACTATTCTTAGCACCTCTAGTAGTCTTTTTGATAGCTTTTGTATCATCATTCCAAGGGTCGTACATATTTTCCTCTATTTCCGCTTCCAAATCAGCATCATCTAATATGCTATCCAATTCTTCTTGGTTAAAATGCAAAGTTGCTATACTATCCGTTTTTAAAATATCTTGGTTAGTTATTTTATTTTCCACAGGTTCGAGCCACTCTTGCTCTTGATAATATCCATCAGCCATTTCATTTATTTTCTTTGCAAATTCGTAAGCACGAGCATTCAATTCGCCTTGGTAAGTAAATCTTTTTGGGTCAATTTCCATTTTTTCAACATTACCTGACTCCACCCTATACCAAGTGTCTGGCACAGGGTTTTCGTACGACCATTCAGTACAGGTAATAATAGTATCAAAATGTTTACAATACTCCATCAATTTCCTTCTACGGTCGAAGTCTAACTCAGACAACACATCATCAAGCAGTAGTATTGGTTTTTCTCCATAGTACTTATGATATATGAACACTTCAGCAATCTTTAGTGCCAAAGTTACGGTACGCTGTTGACCTAAACTTCCTTCAGTACGCAAAGATATGTACTCACGCTCCTCAGTATCTTTGCCACCATTCTTTTTATCTGCATTTTTTAGATACACTAGTTTTATATCAAAGTCATCTAAGTGAGGCCCTACCGAACTAGAATGGGTAAGTAAATCTCTAGTATAATTTTGACGAACCTTTTTGTTATACTCCTCTGTCAGACTTACTATATTTATCTGCTCCAATCTATCGCAAAAACTTTTGTAAGTTATTTTTATTGTCTCCGTATTATCGGTAAGTATTCTCATTACAGTATCTGCAATACGCTGTAAAGTGCGTAAAAAAGTATGTCGCCTAAGCATAATCCTTAGACTGTACATTACAATTTGGGTATCCCAAGGCTCTAGAGAAGTTTCATACACACTATCTAATTTTATTCCGCGAAGCAAAGCATTGCGTTGCTTAATACAATTTTGTAAGTTTCGCAAGTCATTCATATAGCTACGACTAACTTGACAATTGATTATATCCAAAAATCTTCTACGGTACTGTGGTCCTCCCCTCACAATGTCTATTTCATCTGGACTAAAATAAACACAAGCAAAATTGCCTACTATGTCGCTTACCTTTTCGCTAGGTACATTATCTAGTATTACAGCTTTTCCCTTGGTAGTACTAATTGACACACCTACATTTCGGGTAATTCCACCCCGTTTATACATAAGTTTAACTTGGCATGAATTTTTACCCTTTTTTATTAACAATCCATCTTGACGAGTGCGAGGGCTTCGCCCAATACTACACATATACAAAGCTTCCAAAATATTTGTTTTACCAGCGCCGTTTGGACCGGAGATTACAGTCAGGCCAGATTCAAACCCAATCTCTAGTTCATCGAAATTTCTAAACGATTTTAGTATAAGTTTTTCTGCCTGCATATCTATCTCCACACCAAGTGTTCCACACTCTATACTTTATCGCAATTATACCAAACGCTTTGTAAAAAAGCAACTGTTTTTCTGTATAATTTTTAAAACATTTTTTCGAAAAATTTCGTTTAAAATTACCTTAAAATTTAATTAAAAAAACCTAAAATAATATTAAAAAAATACAACAAAATTAAATAAAAAATATTAAAAAAATATTAAAAAATAATTTATCATTTTGTTAGTAAGTTTAGATTTTTTTATATTGTTAATAATCTACCAAAAAAAGGAGTACTTTATGCAACTATTATCATTATATGCTTATTCAAAAAACGCAAGTGAAAATCTTGCTAAATTTTTATCTTTAAATTTTAATAAACCACCAATATTACTTTGCTTAGGTACAGATAGATTATTAGCAGACAGTCTAGGCCCACTGACTGCAGATAAGTTACGAGAGCGCTGTTATCCTGCCTTTATTTATGGAGGCTTGCATTCCCCTATTACACATCAATCAGCAGAATTTGCTTGCGACTATATTAGGACTATGCACCCGTATTCTCCTTTAATAATTATAGATAGCATGGCTACCTCTTCGCAATGCAGATTAGGACATATAGTAGTAAGTAAAGATTATGTAGGGGCAATTCAGACTCTTTCATTAAATGCAGACTTGTATATCTATGGCATTACTTCCATTTTAAATAACAACATGCTTAAAAACGCTCGTTTGGATAATATCTATACCATATCAAATGCTCTAACTTCAGCGTTTATTCAATACTCTAGTAATTCTATAAAATCAACTCAAAGCATGGCTTTAAAGTATAAATTAAAATGCTAAAAAACTTATTTTAAATTACATCAAATAGTTATTTAAAATAGCACTATTAATATAGTATATATCATTTTAATTATTATCTAGGTGGACAGTGAATTATTACTTTTTCCTTATTTAACAAGCTACCTTGTTTTAAATCAATCAAAAGTTGTTCCTTCAATTCTTTAGGTACTAGGTTAATATTTTCTATTTCGTTTAAATTTACTAGTCTCGGTTCAAATATTCCACCCAAAGCATTTGGCTGATATTCTTCTGCATCTGTTTTGCCGATTTTTCCGCCAATCCATTCGCTAAAAAAAATAGCTTGATTTTTATTATTCAACAAGTCATAAACCAACTTTATAGGTTTAATATCAATATTAAACTCCTCTTTCAATTCTCTAATGACGCATTCTTCCAGTTCTTCATTTTGTTCGATTCTACCACCAGGCAATACAAAATAATGTTCTCCAGCAAACCATCTTTCCATAAGAGCAATTTTGTTATCTTTAATTATAATTGCTCGACAGCCAGTATAATTCATTTTCTCCTCCTTTAATAAATTAAAAAGTTTAGACTTTTAAAATATTGTATCACAAAAAGATATTTTGGTAAAATAGTTTTTTATACTTTAATCAATTTATCCACAAAGTTACAAAAAATAAAATTTAATTATTTGTAAAATATTCAAAATTAATAAAATAAAAAAGTTATCCACTGTAGATAACTTTTTTTATTACAAATTCATGTAAAAATATTAAAATAAATCACTTAGTTACAAAAAAACAATACTAAAGTACCCAAAATATGATATATAGTTACAAAAATTGCACATTTTTTAATTTTTAACTAAGCTACTTTTATAAACATCAAAACTAAAAATAGACTTCTTCACATATCCACTACATTGTGGAAAACTTATTAAAAATCAAACTTTAAAATCAGCATA
>CALWKL010000037.1 GCA_944381255.1 uncultured Clostridia bacterium
AAATTGCTAAATCATAATTATTTTATTGATTTTAGCAATTTACATAATGGAGCTATCGAGCGGACTTGAACCCCGCCAACAAGCAAAGAAATATGCAAGCTCGTTTGCATAAAACTTGCGCAGTTGATTGAGCTGAAAGCTCAAACTGGGAGGCGGTTAGCGATAATTATCGCTTTGTTTGAAAAACAAAAAAGTCCGCTATCAAAAATAGCGAAACTAAGCAATGGAGCTATCGAGCGGACTTGAACCGCCGACCCCCACCTTACCAAGGTGGTGCTCTACCGACTGAGCCACGATAGCATACTAAGATACAAACTTTATGCAACAAACGGCAAAAAGAATGTACTTTGGTAGTATATAAAATTCTAAACAAATTGTCAAGAGAAAATACCAAAATAAATAATTATAATAAATATTCAAAACAATACACAAACAAAAAACCCCGTCTCGTAGTGTAAAAAATTAATTCGCTACCAAACGGGGTTTTGATTGACAATACTACTGCCAAATTACTCAGCAGGTGCTTCTGCCAATGCCTTTTCGTACTCGGCCAAAATGAGCTCCTTGATGTGCTCTCTGGTCTCTGTGTTTAGAGGGTGCACAATGTCCTTGTAACTTCCCTCTGGAGTCTTACGGCTAGGCATTGCAATAAACAAACCCTGATTGCCGTCGATGACTTTGATGTCGTGGACTGCGAAACAATCGTCAATAGTAAGTGAAGCAACTGCTTTCAACTTGTTGTCATCTTTCTTGACGATACGAATGCGAATGTCAGTAATTTTCATCAAGTCGTGTACCATCCTTTTCCGTATTTAGCCAATTGTAGTAGAGCCACAATTAACTTAGTTAATAATACAATATTGTGCTAAAAAAAGTCAAACAATTTAACTTAAATTATTAAATTTTTAAAAATCAGCACAACATACAAATATAATTTTGCACTAAACTTGGTTTTTTATACAATACAAATTAAACAAAAAATCATTTATAACAATTTAATATTTGTACTAATTTATCTAAAATTATTCCATAACTTTCTTATGTTCAATTTGAGGCTCGTTATCGGTATCAAGTATTATTACTGCATAAGTCGCTTTTTTACGATCGGCTATACTACCTGGGGCAACAAATTTGATATTATCTTGCTCAAAATATACCGGCTCTTCTGAGTTACCAAAAAGCATAATAGTAGCCCCCTGCATTACCGCAGTGTGCACAATATCCGCCTTATCCTTGCGTATAGACAAGCCATCTCCGTGAGTATAGAGTATGATTTGTTTATCAAAACTCAACTTATTCATTGTAGGCAATTTTTTACCAAATTCACTACCACTACGCACTGCATAGATTTTACCACTAAAATTAATATCAGCCAAATCGCGCACGCCACCACCCAGATGAATTATCACATCTGGCTTCTCTCTATCTATTGCGGACAGCATAGGTCCCAAATTACCGTTAGAATTACTAACAACTAAAACTTTAATCTTCATATTATTATTATATATTTGGCGTATTAAAAAAGCAAGCATTTTAAATAAAAAGAGACAAGTACTTATAAATACTTGCCTCAAGGTTGTACCGTTAAATATCATCGGTACAAAAGTATTATATGCTTGTTTCTTTTTTTTATTCAAAATATTCTTAAATTTATGAATTTTTTAAATCTTTTATTAAAAAATCAAACTAAACGTTATCTTTGATTTCATTTTTATCTGGATTTTCGCCAATAGGCTCAAATTTTGCAACTAACAAAGTATTGTAGATTTGAGACTTAGAGAATCTTTCACTTTGGCTTGTAGAAATGCACGTATTCATATCGCTAGCAAAAAACCAGCCCACAAACTCATAGTTATTCAATACAACATCGGCACGAACGGTAATAGTATCTGTAGACTCCATATCTTCATAATCATCTCCTATTACATAAACCGCACCACCTTTGGTAGCACTCACAGCCACGCCATCTATAGACCCGCCACCAGCAGGCTTCAAATTCTCATATGGTGTATTACTTAACACGATATAAAGATTTATAGTCGATGCTTGGTCAATATACTGAGGGAAAATTCCATTAAAATCTATAAACCACATATTTGACATCATAGTAGCATTGTAGGTTGCAGAAATTGCAAAATTTAAGTTGGAAATAGTACTTTGTACATAATTAATTTCAAAAAACGTTACATTGTCAAAAGAGAATGATTTTACATACTGTCCAATATTTGGATATATAATTACTCTACCTTGAGCCATATCTGCATTGAGATTAGTTTTTGATTCATATTGCGTGCTAGTCCCACTTACATAAATATTAATCCAAGTATACCATTTTGCATATATCATGTGGTCGCTTGCCGTACTAACTACTGTAGTACTAGTAATTGGAGTTTGAAAGGTACTCTCTAGATACCAGCCTGCAAAACTTGAACCAGCCTTACTTGGACTTGGCAAATCACTATAGAAGTTCCCAAAACTTACATTTTTGCTCTCTATCTCATTGCCTTCTGTTGCACCATTGTATTCAAAGGTTACCACATATTGCCTTGCCACCCACTTAGCATAAAGTGAAGTACTTACTGCTAAATTCCAATCTTGTGCGCTCATCATATCCTCAGTGTAAAAGCGTGTTCCGTTACCGTTACTCTCGGTATAGTATCCACCAAAAGTGTAACCTGTACGAGTAGGAGCTGTAGCAGTAGGCATTGGCGCATTATAGGTTACTACAATTGAAGATGTTCCCCCAGAAC
>CALWKL010000038.1 GCA_944381255.1 uncultured Clostridia bacterium
GGATTTATCAATTAAGTTATTCATTAATCCGATAAAGTTTTTGACATTACGAGTTTTAACAAACAATTTATGCATCAATTACCTCCTTATCTTCGCCATATATTTGCTCGTATTCATCAGTGTTTTCGTATTCTTTAATCCAGTCTTGTTCGTCTTTGGTTAGAGTATCTTTTTGGAGCAAATATTCATATTTTTCGTATTTATTTTTGAAAATTCCATTGAAAATTTCTTCATTTGCTTGCTTTTTAACTTCAATACTAAATTCTTGTATCTCATCTGCTTCCTGTTTCTCAGGTAAATCCATTGTTAACAAAGGAGTGTGAACCTGTGCTCGTTTTAAGTGATTTATATATTCTTGTTCGGTTCTCCTTTCTAATTGTTTTTTGATTTTCATTTTTTGTTTAAGATCTTCAATATCTTTTGGAGTACCCAAGTAATTTGCAAGCGGATGAGTCGGCTGTAGCATCTTGGCTTCGCAGATAAATTCTCCGTTTAATTTGTAAACTTTAATTGAACTTAAATCGAACAAGCTGTATTTTATTATTACTTTTTGCCTATAACCAAATAATGCCTCATGAAAATAATCGTGGTTAAGGAATGAAATGCCATTCCTATTAATATTTTTAATTTCACGAACCATCATAAGGTCATCCAAAGTTTCAATATTAACGCCTTCACCTTTACCTGATTCAAGAACTTCGCCTATTGTTTTACCTTTGACATGTGAACATTCTTGTTTATAATGAAACTTCACTAACCAATTTGATATAACATTAGTTACCTGTTCAATTGTAGGGATATTGAGCTTAAAAAGAGCTTTATGTAATTTTTCATTTCTCTTTAATTGAGCCGGCTTTTTAATAATGCTTGTTCCTGAATATGATGGTAATAATTTTTCACAACTTTCTTGTAATTCTATAAATGCTCTTTCAATAGGCTTTGCTTTTGCATTGTATGCATTTGCAAATACTGCCTGAATACCGAGATTAGTAAATAAACCTGATATTCCATTTTCAATAAAATATTTAGCTTTAAAAGCTTTACCATTATCCATATATACAAATTTAGGGACTTTACCTAGGTTTATAATCGAATTTCTTAATGCACTTGCAATACACTGTGTATTTTCTTCAAGCATTATCTCAAACCCAACAAATCCGCCGGATTTCCATTCCTGATATGCAACCATAAGCGGCCTTACAGGCTTTCCTGTATAAGGATGTTTCACAAAGAACGCTAATCTGTGTCCATCCCCAATTATCACATCTCCTACCTCAATTTTTGAAATGTCTCTTTTGATGTATGGCAAAACTTTATCGTGTAGTGCTTTGTTTCCTTCTCTTGCATCTACCCAAGTATTGTAATGTTCCCTTTTATAGTTTTCCGCAAATCTTCTATAGGTTAAATCACAACAAAGATTTGTAAAACCTCGTTCCCAAAGTGCCATTTTAGTTAGTTTTATTGCTTTCCCGATATTTAATTGACTAGGATGCAGAAAATTTTTGAGAAATTCTGCCTCTTCTTCCGGATGCATTTTTGTTTTTTTAGTTTTTTCACCAAAAGTATAATTATTTATTAAACAATGCCAATCGTCATTATAATCACGAAGTCTTTTATGCCATTCATAAATTGTACCTATGGCAACTTTACCAATAACATCAAATAATTCTTCACAGATGCATTTATTATTGTATCCATCAAGAAAATCTTTTCCTGCTGTGGTCTTATTTTTCTTTTCATTTCTAAATTTATCCCATTTTTTTATGAGGTCATATTTTGCAAGAGCTAATTTTTTCTGATCTTCAGGAACAACATAATTAACTGGAGCAAAAGTCGTAGATTTTTCTTGGAGTTCTGTTATTTTTTTTCTAACATTTTCTTCCAAAGATGCTACTAAAAATTCCCAAGTATTAGAACATTTTCTTACAACATATTTCTTCTTTTTGATATATTTTCTAATGGCTCTTTCAGATACACACTTAATTTCAGCAAATTGTTTTGTTGTAATCCATTCTACATTTAAATTTTGCATAATTTTTCTCCTTTCACACATTAACTCTGCTTTCCGGAAATTGGTAGTCAATGTATCCATATCGAAACATATCAACAAGTGCCATTTCAAACCTACAAAAACAAAGATTTTGTTGTATTGCAAAGGCAAAATTTTTGTATATAATAGTGACCTTTTTCAAACGGAGCAAAAGCGGAACCAAACGGAACCGAAATTAGTTCCGTTTGTTATATAATGAGGTAAAGGGGTAATCATGGCTATAAAATTAAAACCTGAGCCTGTATGGGCAAAATATATAACAGAGGATAATCTTCCAACAGAAGATTTAAAATTGCTTTGCGAAATTATTGGATTAGAAGCAACTAAGAAATTGATGTTTAATGCCGCAGGAGACAAGTTTTCAATCCATGCTCACTGTAATCAACCATATAAAAAACAATACATTATAGATAACTACACTGCGACAAGAAGAAATATAATCGAGCTAGTTAAAGCTTGTG
>CALWKL010000039.1 GCA_944381255.1 uncultured Clostridia bacterium
TTTTGAAAATGTGCAGTATAACTTTGCAACAATGCAACTCACATTTGATACCGATAGGTCAGCTGATGAATTTTTCCCTGAACTTAAGCGTGCAGTATATCGTACAGAGCCAGATGCGGAGATAATTCATGATAATGCAGAACATTCTCACAATAGGCGTACAATTGAAGCAAGCCTAGTAATATTTATATTGGGCGTGCTGATAGGCTTCTGTGGCTGGCTGATACCTATGCCTGTGGTAGCAAAACTAGTGCTAATCACTATCGGTATGCTGTTGTTAATTTACAAAACAGCTTTCAAGGCTGTAGTACAGCTTTTTCAAGCACACAACATTGGCGAAAACCTACTAATTACCATTGCTGTAATTGGTGCTTACGGTCTAGGGCTATTCCATACTATTATGGAGGGCTTTGCCGAACTCGGTGAAGGTCTTGAAGAATGCCTAATGGTAATCATATTATATAGCATTGGTAAAATGCTAGAATCAAGCGTACTCAAAAAATCGCGTAAAAATATTAGCGCCCTACTCGAAGTACAGCCCGACTTCGCTATGCTAGTACACGGTAATCACGAGCACAAAGTACACCCCAAAGATGTAAAAGTTGGAGCAATAATTAGAGTTCGCCCTGGCGAAAGAGTGCCACTAGATGGTATAGTTACTTCGGGTAGCGCAAGTATTGATACCAGCCACATTACTGGAGAAAGTCTACCAAAATCTATAAAAGCAGGTCTACAGATATTATCTGGGACAATTTTACTAGACGGAGTACTAGAAATACAGACTACTAGCGTGTACAAAGATAGCACTGTCTCTCGTATAATGAACCTTATTGATAACGCAAATGACAAGAAGAGTAAGACAGAAACAGTAATAAATAGATTCGCAAAATGGTACACACTAGCAGTCATTGGAATTGCAATATTAGTATTTGCCATATATTCAATAATTGGAGATATAGTTACTGGTATTGAGCATGGACTGATTTTGCTATTTGTATCCTGCCCTTGCGCCTTCGCAATTTCTGTACCTCTAGCATACTTTAGTGCATTAGGTAAGGCTAGTAAAAATGGCATATTGATAAAGGGTAGCAATTATCTTGATGTATCAGCAAAGCTAAAACACATATTTTTTGACAAAACAGGTACTCTGACTACAGGAAATTTTGTTGTAAAAGAAGTAGTTACCCTAGACAAAAAATACTCTACCCAAGACATTCTACTTTTTGCTGCACTTGGTGAGCAAAATAGTATCCACCCTATTGCAAGAGCAATTATGCACAAAGCTCACGGTTTGACTTTAAAAAAGGTAGAAAACTTTGTAGAGAATAGTGGCTCAGGTGTATCTTTTACATATCAAGGCAATGTAATCTTTGTCGGCAACATTACCAGAAACAATACAGACGAGCTTACCAGTGTCCAAATCCTTGTAAACGAAAAACCAGTAGGTAAAATTCTATTAGCAGATTCATTAAAGCCAAGTTCGGCAGAAGTCTGCCAATACCTACGCTCACGCAGAATTACCCTATCAATGCTAAGTGGCGATAATGCAAAAGTTACCTCGCATGTAGCTGAAGCGCTAGGTATCACTGATTACCACTATGAATTGACCCCAGAGCAAAAGTATGCTATACTAGAGCAACACTTGAAGGGTCAGAAAAAAGGCGAATATACCGCATTTGTCGGTGATGGAATAAATGATGCCCCTAGCCTATCAAGAGCAGACCTAGGTATATCAATGGGACTAGCAGGTAGTCCAGCTACGGTAGAAGCTAGCGATATTGTTGTAGTCGATGATAATCCTTCTAAAATTCAAGATTTACATCGCCTCAGCAAATATACTCGTTCTATCGTATGGCAAAACATTATTTTTGCAGTAGTAACCAAAGTTACAGTTATGATTCTTGATATCACTGGAGTACTTGCAGCTAGTGGAATAGGTATGATAATAGCAGTAATTGGAGATGTAGGAGTTACTTTACTCGCTATATTAAATTCTTTACGTATTTTCCCTTATAATTTCGGTAGAAAACGTGTTCATTCAAAAGAGAAAAGTGCTATACACACTCACAAACAAAATAAATGTATCTGCCAACAATCAAATGATGACAAAAATATACACTCTAAACATACACATAGCAAAACTTGTCATTGTAGTGAATGCCAGCACACAGAAGAAAAGTAACAGCCTTAATTTGTATTTACTAAAAAATTAAAAAGGCACTATATCAATTTTGATATGGCGCTTTTTATTTATATAATTATAATTTAAAATGAATATTATTTAGATTTTAAGAATAATTTTACTATACCATATTGACATCATCAAAAATTTATGTTATAATTATTCGGATTGGTAGTAAGGAGGAATATTATGGAAATTTTTAACAGAGGTCAAAAAGACCTCACGAAACTTTTAGCAAAAAAGGAAAAGTTAACCAAATCATTAGCAAAACACAAGTATGGACCAGATTACTCTGAGTTTGTTTGTCTAGAGACTATAGCAATAGGTGGTATCACGGCAATGCTCGCAAGCATTATAAATGTTGCCGTACATTCTTATCTTCAAGACTCAATTATAAAGGATTACTTAACTTCACCAGAAAACAGCGACAAATTACAATATTTGTATGAGCAAACAGGCTTTACAGATATTAATGCTATAACCAGTTTTTTGCAAGGTTCAGATGGTTTTGCAAATGCACTAGCCACTCAAACAGGTGTACAACAAGCTTTTGATACTTCTCTTACCAACTGGGAGTTAGGTATTCTAGGAGCCATTGCTGCACCTTATGTAGCAAGTCTAGCATACAATGCTTGCGTTGTCGCTTACGATTATGGTAAATATAAAATGAGAGAGCATACTAAAGATAAATTAAGTAAAATTGATGCGCAAATAGAAGAATTACAAGATGTTGATACTTCACAAGAAACTGTTGCTATGGTTAAAGAGTAAAAATAAAAAATAAGCATAAGGAAGTCTATGCTTATTTTTTTATTAAAACAATATTAGACAATTAATAAATTATAAATGTATATTTTAAAATGACTAAAAAACTTATTTTTTATTAAATTAATTGCTTTTACGAATAATTTAACGCGTTTATTACGGTTTTTAATTATTAGTATCCATGTTTGTGCTATCATTTGAGGTAATATCATCTGTACTTACATATACCGCTATTAGCACACTATTGATTATTTGAGCTTTTTGAATGCGCAAGTTGGTATCCGTACCCAAGATATTTCCGCTAGCATCTTCCCAATGACTAAACGCATAACCTGTCATACTAGGTTTTGTAAATACCGTTACATAATCTTCGTCTCCTAGGCTAGCAAAATCATCACCTACTAAGTAAACCATTCCTCCTTGCGTAGCAGAAACATATACTCCATCGACCATAGAATCACTAAATAGTGCAGTTAGGTTAATATTATTATTCACTGTAATAGTAAGTGGATTTGCCATCATCTCAAATTGATTTAGCGCCACTCCACTTGCTTCCCAACCCACAAATCCATAGTTAATGTTAGGTATAGCATATAGAGTAATTTGCGAACCTGGGTCAAATTCATTGGATACAGCAATATTACCATTTTGCAGTATCAATACTGCTCCACCTTCCCCTATGTTGCTATCAGCAGTAACTGTCCAAAATAGCTCCCACACAGCATAGAGATTTACTGTATTACCAGCAGTGGTAGTTAGGTTAATAATCGCTTGCCCATTTTGGTACGCTGGAGTGGTCGCTGTACTACTAGTAGCCCAACCTAAGAAACGATGATTTGCCCAAGTAAATTTATTATCACTCAACGCTTTAGAAGTATCAAATGTATGTACCGAGTTTGCCATTGTACCACCAGTAGCACCATTTGCATTATATTTTATATAGTAAGTATTCGCTGTCCACTTCGCATATAGATTGAATACTGCCCCATTTGTCTCGGTCAAATTGCGAATTGTGGCACTATCGTCTAACACCACATCTCCACTAGCACTAGTCGCCCAGCCCAAGAAAGTATACCCTGGTAGAAAATAGCCATTCTTAGTTAAAGCTTTTGAAATGTCGTAAGTATGTACTGAGTTTGCAGTCGTACCACTAATAGATGTACTTGCATTGCTTGGCTTGTTACTATTATAAGTAATAGTGTATGTATTTGGTTGCCATACTGCGTACAAATTGTATGTTCCACTAGTAGCCAAATTTTTTACACTTGCCTTATCATTATAAACTACAGAGCCACCACTACTAATTGCCCAGCCCTTGAATGTCCAACCAGTGAGTGAATATGCGTTAGCAGTTAAATTTTTAGCAGTATCATAAGTATGAGTTACATTGCTCATAGTACCAGAAATCGCACTACTAGCATTACTAGGCTTATTGCTATTATATACTACAGTGTAGGTGTTTGCTGTCCACTTCGCATAAAGAGTTGTACCCTCACTTAAATCACAGTTGTGAGTGCTTACACCATTAGCATTGTAATACTGCGTACCACCACCATTGGGAGAAGTGTAATACCCTCCAAAAGTATATCCTGTACGACTTGGCAAAGAGGTTAGCGTAGGCATCGCTTCATCAGGGCTAGCAGTAACACTACCCACACCACCAGTACCAGACTGCTGGTCAAAATTAATCGTTACCTCACCAACAGCCCAATATACTGTAATATTTGCTGGCAAGTATGATAGCCGATACAAAGTATTAGAGGTAGATGTTTGAGTCTCAGCATAAGAAGGTATGTCGTTTACTGAAGTAGATTGAGTACTGTATGTAAATTTTTCAAATTTATAACCTTTATAAGGGTAAGCTACTATAGTAAAATACATATCTGGATTTCCTGATGAATTAGTTAATCCAAGTAATTCTGGAAAATTAGTAAAAGTTTGAGTATCTGTTATATATGATTCTATAGTAATATACCCAGCATTTTGCATATTAGTACGAACGTATGTATAAGTTGTAACAATACCAGGTACCCATGGAGCTGCTTCTGCATTACGATTATTTGAAAAAATCAATATAAAACTACATATTAATATAGCAGTTATGCATAATATCAAGGAAATAATATATATTAGCCTTTTCCTAACAGACTTTTGATTTTCTTCTGTATTTTTTAAGATTTCCATAGAAATATACTCCTACTTTCTTTTGTAGTTTAATATTACAAGTTTTCAAATAAGCTAGTTAAACTTTATTTATTACTCTTTGCCCTTTTATTACTTGCTTCATAAATACTGTCATCAAGCATTACATTTACACGCTCAAGTGCTTGAAAATAATATTTTATGTATTTATTTCGATTTAACCCAACTACTACATTAACTTTACCTCTTTTATGGAAGCGAGCAATAGTTTTGCCTAAATCTTTATTTACATCTACAGTAATATCAGCTCTCTGCATTTGGTAAATTGACGGATACTTAAGATAAAACACAGCACAAGTATCATTCGTTGCGATGCGTTTGTCTTCACATGGTTCCCAATAAGTTTCAAACATTTTACTAAAAAATTTACCCACAGAACTTGTAAGAGCAACACGAGTAACCTGTTCTTCTGTCAAGTGCGCAAGTCTTCGTCCAATGTAAGATGGTATCATAACTAGCGGTATACCACTTCCCAGCACCATATCAAAAGCCTCAGGGTCGCTCTTTATATTAAAAGAAATATGTTCAGGCATTTCCAACATTCCATAAGGAGAAGCACCCATAAAAACAATTTGCTTTATAAGGCGAGCACTATCAGGGTGCACTCTCAAAAGTTTTGCAATATTGGTGTGAGGTCCTAATACTACTAGAGTAATCTCGTTAGGGTTTTTTAAAATCACATCATACATAGCCTCAATAGCATCTTCTTCAATTGGCTGATGAATAGTTGTCTTAGGAGGAATATAATTCCCCATGCCCTCATCTCCGTGCATTTGTCTAGCGTATATCGGTCTTCTAAAGAGAGGCTCATCCGCCCCCTTGGCTACTGGTACATCCTTGTGAAAAATATCCAAAATATGACACATATTACGAGTAGAAATATCGATAGAAACATTACCACATACTGTGGTAATTAATTTTATGTCATAAAATTTATCAAACATTGCAAAAACTATTGCATTTATATCATCAATACCTGGGTCGGTATCAATTATTATTTTTACTTTTTTCATATTTTCTCCTATTTTTAGCGCTAAAATTATTTTGTGTATTCTTTATAATTATATTCTCTCTTGCCCTTATAAGTAAAGCAAAAAACGATATACTTACAATCTTTTTTTAATTTCTTGTTAATTTAATTCTTATTGATATATAAAAAACATATCGAATACAATTTATCGATATGTTCTAAAAAATTTTTCATAATTATTTTAATTTGAATGTGGTCGTACCATCTTTATTATCAAAAATCTCTACATTCATCTCTAATATCTGTTGCTTAATTTTGTCAGCATTTGCCCAATCTTTATTTTGTCTAAATATATTCCTTTCTGCAATCAGTGATTGAACTTTAGCTTCTCTTTCATCAACAGCATGTTCTTCATCAAGCGAATCAAAGCATTTAAATATCGCATTAACTCTGCGTAAAAACGCAATTATCTGCTCCATATCGTCTGCATTGTATTGATGACTGCTGACTGCCACATTTGCAACCTTGATAAAATCAAACAGCGCAGATACTGCATTTGGAGTATTGAAATCATCATTCATCTCTGCTTCAAAGCTTGACTTAAATTTATTGAGTGCTTCAATCAACTTTTCATTATGCTCAGCACCACAGTTATGACGCAAGTTATAAATGAAGTTATCTATTCTCTCGAGACCTGCAATACTAGCCTGCATAACATCATCGCCAAATTTTATTGGACTACGGTAGTGGCTAGATGCAAAAAACCATCTCAAATTTTTAGCACCCCACTTCTCTACCGCATCAGATACAGTAATGTAATTCCCTGCGGACTTACTCATCTTGGTACCATCTTGTGCTAATAGCATACCTGTATGTACCCAGTACTCTGCAGGACACGCACACCCTAGTGCTTGACTTTGTGCTATTTCATTCTCGTGGTGTGGAAACCTTAGGTCTAGCCCACCACCGTGAATATCAAAATGCTCTCCTAAATACTTAGTGCTCATCACACTACACTCTATGTGCCAGCCAGGGTATCCCTCTCCCCAAGGGCTATTCCAGCGCAATGCAGAATTGTCTTGGGCTTTCTTCCATACAGCGAAGTCATAAGGGCTATGCTTACCCTCGTTTACCTCTATGCGTGCTCCTGCATTGAGAGATTCAAGCGTATTACCACTTAATATTCCATAGTTTTTTATCTTAGTTACATCACAATAGACATTGCCATCTAATACGTAAGCATATCCATTGTCTATCATTTTTTGGACTGCCTCGATAATATCCACTATATGACCAGTAGCTCGAGGACTAATATTTGGTCTATCGCAGCGCAAAGCATCTAAGTAATACCACATTTGTTGAATATTGTAGTCTACTAGTTCTAGAGGGTGCATTTTCATCTCGTTAGCCTTTAATAAAATTTTATCCTCGCCCTCATCTGCATCACCCACAATACTTCCCACATCGGTAATATTACGCACATAAAACACACGGTCACCTAAATATTCAAAGTACTTCTTTATGACATCGTATGCTACATAGGTACGAATATGACCTAAGTGTGGAGGCATATACACCGTTACACCACATACATACATACGCACCTCACCCGGATGCTGAGGCACGAATTCGGTCTTTTGCCTAGTGAGCGTATTATAAATCTTCATTTTTTGCTCCTTAAATTACTTATTGCTCTCAAGATACTCTTCATAAGTACACATTCTATCTATTAATTTGCCATTTTTTATTTCAAAAATTCTATTAGCAACACTTTGCATTAATTCGTGATCGTGAGAACTGAATACGACTACACCCTTATAATCTAGCAAACCTTGGTTTAGTGCAGTAATACTTTCTAGGTCTAGGTGGTTGGTCGGCTGGTCTAGTATCAGCATATTTGCATTCATTACCATCAATCTACTGAACATACAGCGCACTTTTTCGCCACCAGACAAGACTTTTACCTTCTTTAGATTATCTTCTCCACTGAATAACATACGCCCCAAGAAACCACGCAAGTAAGTTACATCACGCTCTGCACTAAATTGAGCCAACCATTCGGTAATATTTAAGTCATTATCAAAGTATTCTGCAGTATCTTTGGGCAAATCGCCTCTAATGACGGTAGTACCACAACGAATGTTACCTTGATAGTTAGTTTCGCGACCTGCGATAATAGACAGTAGCGCAGACACTGCAAGTTCATTGTCCCCTAGCACCAGCACTTTGTCCTCTGGCCCTATTCTAAATGAAATATTGTCTAGCAATAATTTACCATCGTATTCAAAACTTAGGTTGCTAGCTTCTATAATGTCCTTACCTAATTCACGCTCAAATTTAAAATTAATGTATGGATACTTTCTATTTGAAACAGGCATATCTTCCAATTGAATTTTATCCAACATCTTCTTTCTACTAGTAGCCTGTCGTGCCAAAGACTTTTTCGCACCAAAACGGCGAATAAACTCTTTTAATTCTTCTATTCTTTTCTCTTTCTTTTTGTTCTCCTGCTTCATTTGTTGAAGCATCAATTGACTAGACTCGTACCAAAAATCATAGTTGCCAGGCCACATATTTATTTTACCATAGTCAATATCTACAGTATAGGTACATACAGTATTCAAAAAGTGCCTGTCGTGAGATACTACGATAACTGTACCAGGATAATTGATAATGAATTCTTCTAGCCACTCTATACTCTGTGGGTCCATATGGTTGGTAGGCTCATCTAATAGCAAAATATCTGGTGTACCAAATAGCGCTTGTGCTAGCATTACTTTGACTTTGATTGCACCATTTTGATCACGCATTAGATTATAATGTTCGCTTTCCGGCACTCCCAAGCCATTGAGTAACTTCGCAGCATCTAACTCAGCGTCCCAACCATTCATTTCTGCAAACTCACTCTCCAATTCAGCAGCGAGATTGCCATCTTCTTCTGAAAAATCAGGCTTAGCATATAGCGCTTCTTTTTGCTTCATTATCTCATAAAGGCGCTTGTTACCCATTATTACGGTATCCATAATAGAATAATCATCAAAAGCAAAATGGTCCTGACGCAACACAGATAGGCGCTCGTTCTCCGGAATCTCAACACTGCCTCGACTAGGCTCTAGGTCTCCACTTAATATCTTTAAAAAAGTAGATTTGCCTGCGCCATTTGCTCCTATCACTCCGTAGCAGTTTTCTGGCGTGAATTTTAGATTAACATCTTTAAACAACGGTGTTCCACCAAAAGACAACTCCATATCTGTTACAGTAATCATAAATATCTCCTAATTAATTTACATACCCTTGCATTTACACTCTAAAAATGTAAATAAAATATTTAATTTAATTTAATTTTATTAGTCTTTCTTTATATCAATCTTGATAGATAATTCAGCGAGTTGCTTGTCGCTCACTGTATTTGGAGCATCCATTAGAGGGTCATAAGCAGACTTGTTGAATGGGAATGCAATTACCTCACGAATATTAGGCTCATCATTAAATAGCATCAACACACGGTCGATACCCAATGCCATACCTGCGTGTGGTGGTGCACCATATTGGAAGGCATTGTACAACGCTCCAAATTTACGCTTGCAGTCCTCCTCAGAATAGCCGACAATCTCCATTAATTTAAGCATTGCACGAGGGTCGTGGTTACGCTCAGCACCACTCAACAACTCTATTCCATTACCTACGAGGTCAAATTGGCGCGCGTTCAATTCAAGTGCGTTTTCCTTGGTCAAATGCTCCATATCTCCATCAGGCTTGTTGAATGGGTTGTGGCAAAATTGCAATACTCCCTCATCATCGAGCTCATACATTGGGAAATCAGTAATCCAGCACAATTCAAATTTACCGGGGTCGCAAAGATTAAGCTCTTCGCCCAAGAAGTTACGCAACATTCCACTCAATTTTACTGCCATACGAGGTTTGTTTGCAATAAGGAAAATACTTGTTCCCTCACGAACTTCCAAAATCTCAGATAATTCTTTTTTCTCCTGCTCGCTCAAAAACTTGGCAATTGGGCTATTAAATTCACCATTTGCCTCGACTTTTATCCAAGCGAGCCCCTTGCTACCCACATCAATCATACGCTTAGTCAAGTTGTCATAGAAGCTACGAGGCTTACCAGCCAAATCGTGCACAGCGATTGCCTTGACGGTAGCGCCACGGAAAGCATTAAATTCAGTATTAGCAAAGACTTTTGTAACATCATGTATAATCAAAGGGTTACGCAAATCTGGCTTATCTGTACCATACATTTCCATACTGTCGGCAAATTTTATGCGTCTAAATGGCGCCTTAGAGACTTCTTTGTGTCCAAAGCGAGAGAATAACTCGTAGAACAAACTCTCACCTATTTCAAACAAGTCTTCTTGAGTAGCAAAACTCATCTCCATATCAAGTTGATAGAATTCACCAGCCGCTCTATCTGCTCTAGCATCTTCATCACGGAAGCAAGGAGCAATCTGGTAATATCTATCGAAGCCACTCACCATCAGTAATTGCTTAAACATTTGTGGAGATTGTGGCAATGAATAAAATTTACCAGGGTGCTGTCTAGCAGGTACTAAGAAGCATCTCGCTCCCTCAGGGCTATCTGCACTCAATAATGGGGTAGCGATTTCTACAAAGCCCATCTTCTCCATAGAGTTACGAATAAAGGAATTTACCTTACTACGCATAATTAAATTGTTAAAAACTGCAGGATTGCGTAGGTCTAGGTAACGGTACTTTAATCTAACATCTTCCCTAATATTCTTGCTCTCATCTACTTCAAAAGGCAAAGGCTGTAATACCGGTCCCAAAAGGTCCACAGTATCAGCGACTATCTCAATCTCTCCAGTGTGTAGTTTTGGATTTTCATTACCCTCGCCACGTGCAGTAACCTTACCACTCACACTAATGACGCACTCTTTTGTAACACCTTTTAGTTTTGAGTCATCTTCCACCACCACTTGTACAATACCAGACTGGTCTCGCAAGTCAATAAAGGTAATACCTCCGTGGTCTCTAATAGTAGCCACCCAACCAGCTACCTTGACTATTTTGTTTTCCATTTCTTTCGTAATGTCGTTACATTTGAAAGTACGAAATGTAGTTTGCATTTTTTTATTCATCTCCCTAAGATAGTATAATGTAATTGTAATATACATTATAGCCTAAACGCTCGCAAAATTCAAGTATTTAATCAAAAATTATAACTTAAAAAAATGCTATTTTAGTTTTAAAACACTTAAAATTACAACTAAAATTATTCACTTTTTAAAATGTATAATAAAAATTAATACTAATTCTATTCTAAAGTTTTACTGCTTTTACTAAAGTTGCTTATCAAAAATTTTAAAAAAGTAATTGTCAAACACACTCCCCTGTGCTATAATACAACGATTTCAAAACAATCTAGAGGACTATGTTATGATTATTGGAAAAAGGCAAATCGAAGAATTACGCAAGCACCAGCACGCAAATCGAGAGCATATTTCCATCGCTATCGATGGCCCAGCAGGCACAGGCAAGACAAGTATCGCTAGAGCGTTGGCAGAAAAATATGGCTACCTATTTTTTAGCGCTGGCTCACTGTATCGTAGCCTAGCATATGCGTGTGTAGCGAAAAATATAGACATTAATTCTCAGCAAACAGTAGAAGTAATGTTGCACTATTTGCCATTGGAATATAGAGTCGTCGCTGACAATACTGGCAAGCACCTAGCCATATACCTAGATGGCGAAGAAATTACTGACAAATTGCACTCAAAGACAATCAGCAACATTACACCAATATGCGCAAAATATCCACTAGTGCGTCAGCATTTTTTGCAAATTCAAAGAGATATTGCAAATAGCACTGATATTGTGATGGAAGGCCGTGATATAGGCTCTGTAGTCCTCCCCAACGCCACCTTTAAGTTTTATTTGACAGCATCACCCGAGGCTCGAGCATTACGAAGATTTCAAGAATTATCACAAGATAGCGATATTACTTACCAAGACATTTTAGCAGACATAATAAGACGAGATACCCAAGACAAATCGCGCAAATTAAGCCCACTACAATGCACAGCAGACGCTACTCTAATAGATACCACCGATATGACAATCAAGGAGAGCTTTGACTCAGTTTGTTTAGTTATAGAGAGTAGCCTCTCACAAAATCAAGATATAGAAATGTCAGTAATGAAATAATTGGTTTTTAAGCCAGAACTCTGCGTAAAAAAAGCAATAACTAGATAAATTTGACTAATAATACGCATTGAATACTATTGCTTTATTTGAATTTTGTTTGATTATAAAAAAATAAAAGAAGGTCTAATTATGCAAACAACAGATGAAAAAAAATGCAGTTTTCAAAGAGTTTAATTTAAATTTTCCAAAAGACCAAGTTACCATATCTCGTGATGATATCATTAGTGGTATGATTCGCCCGAAATTGGAGTATGTCAAAGAATCTAAAAAAATAGAAAAAATTTTAATTCAGACAGAATTAAAAAATTACACAATCAAAGGCAAAGGTTCATTATTGTTTGCTGGCATAATGTTAGCTGGCACAATGTTAACCTTCAATAGCGACCAAAATTCTATTACTTTAGCGGGGCTAGCGCTGAGTGCTTTGGGAATCGTATCTTCCCTATATTGTAGTTATCAAAAATGGGCATATAATGTCTATGACGATTATGTAAGCGACGAATTGAACGAAGTACTACAAATTGAAGAAGTTTTAGAAAAAAATAATCTTTAATTTTAGCATATACTTATTATTAAAAAAGCAAACGGACTCTATAGAAAATAGAGTCTTTTTTTATTTAGAAATAAAACAATTTACTCTTATTCGTAATTTCTAGCACTATTATTTTTAATTAAATCAAAATATTTTATTGATTTTATCTAAGCCATTATGTAGGACTGAATTTTATATAATCTATTGACTATATAGGAATAAAAGGATATAATATTTTCATAAAAACGAATGAGAGTTAATAATATGAAAAATCAAAAATTGGAGTTACTGGCACCTAGTGGCGATTGGGATAGCTTTTTAACTGCGATTGGTAACGGCGCAGATGCAGTTTACCTAGGGTTAGGAGACTTTAACGCACGAGCCAAATCTACCTTTTTTAATACGCAAAATATTCGCAAAACAGTAGAATATGCTCACCTGCGTGGAGTAAAAGTATATGTAACAATCAATACTTTGGTAGAAGATACAGAATTGTCTGATTTTATTCAATTAGTAAAGTCTTGTATATCTGCCAAAGTAGATGCCTTTATTGTACAAGATTATGGTTGTGTATACTTACTTCACAAAATGTTCCCCGGGATTGAATTGCATGCTAGTACTCAAATGGGCATTCACAATGCTAGAGGCGCACAAATTGCAAAAAAAATGGGATTTACTAGAGTGGTACTTAGCCGAGAGGCTAAACTCAAAGATATTATTGAAATTAGTCAATTAGGCATTGAAATTGAATACTTCGTTCAAGGTGCGCTTTGTGTAGCTTTTAGTGGAAATTGTTACTTTAGTGCATTGAATAACGGACAGAGTGGTAATCGTGGTAAATGTCTACAACTATGTCGCCTACCATATTCGGCATATATTGGCAATCAACTTCTAGGAGAGGGTTATCTTTTGTCTGCTAGAGACCTATGTATGTTACCTAGATTAAAAGAATTGATTGATGCTGGAGTAATAAGTTTTAAAATAGAAGGTCGTCTAAGGCGCGCTGGGTATGTAGGCCAAGCAGTGCGTACTTATCGCCAAGCTTTGGATAGCATTTTAGAAAATAAAGAAATTAACCAAGCGCTTGAAAAGCAAAAACTTCGTCAAGTATTTAGTCGAGGAGACTTCAATTATTCTGCATATTTAGATGATGGAGTGCCTGAAAATGTAATTAATTTAAAAAATCAAAACCATCTCGGTTTAAAAATCGGAACTGTCAAATCTATAGAAAAATTCAAAGATTTGTATCGAGTAGGTATTCAAACTAACCACGAAATTAAGAGTGGCGATGGTCTTAAATTTTTGGATAACAATGAAAAAGAAGTAGACAGTCTAGGTGTAGGAAATGTAGAACGAAGTAATGGCTTATATTACATATTTACCAAGCACCGCTTAACCCCTAACCTTACCGTATATCTAACGCTAGATACTTCATTAGAGCAATCTGTTACTTCTATTGTAAAAAAGGTACGAGTAAATATAGATTTTACAGCGCAAGTCGGTCAGCCTATAGTAATTAATGCTTGCACAAATGAAGGCAAATCTAAAATCACTTATCAAAGCGACTATATCTGCACTATGGCAAAGACTTCTCCAGTAAGCAAAGAGGAAGTACAAGAAATTTTTAATAATCTAGACCTCGAAGATTTTGAAGTAACTGTAGCCTCAATTAACTTAGGTAACGTATTTATTCCAAAATCAGCACTAAAAGAAGCTCGCAGAATTATTGCCCCAGCACTTCGACAGCAAATCATCACAGACTATGAGTCTTGCTTGCCAAATATTACTGAAGAATACTCTTTAGATTCTCTAGATTTTGCCCCACAAATTTCTAGTAAATATAATGACATTTACCTAGTGAACGAGCAAAGCGACCTGGATAAATTTTCTATAAAAGATAATGACTTAGTTATTCTGTCTCCTATCGATTATGAGACGAGCAAAGTGGTAGACTTCTTCAATAGACTGTCTGCACAGTACGATAATGTTGGATTTTCGCTACCCACCATTGCAAGCGGACAAGACTGCGCAAAACTAGATGAGATACTATCAAAATTACCGCATAGTACCCCCCTACTCGTTAACAATGCATACGGTCTATGCTATGCAGATAACTACTATCTAATAGCGGGTACCGATATGAATATTTATAATAAGTTTTCTATACTTAGCCTTCAGAATCTGGGTGTAAAAGAATTTGTATGGAGCAAGGAGATTGCAAAACCTTCATATATAGACAATGTATATGAATATGCTTATGGGCACCAAGTCCTTATGTATTTTTGCCACTGTCCGTACAAGACAATTTGGAATAATACTTGCCAAAATTGTCATTACCAAGCAGGCCTCACTCTACGAGACCAAGCAGGCAAAAATTATCGCATATTACGGCACAAAATTACACAATGCTATTTTACACTCACTAGTAGCACTCTAACTCAAAAAGAAAATATAAAGAAAAAATTTTTTGATATAAGGAACTAACGAAAATGGATTGGAACACTATTTGGAATTCTATCACCACTTTTTTCACCAATAACGGTATGAAAATAATATGGGCTATCCTGATTTTACTCATTGGTTTTATTGTGGTCAAAATTTGCTTACGAATAGTACGCTCTTGGCTACGTAGGACAAGAATGAACCCTACAGTACAAGGTTTTATTAATTCTATTATAAAAGTTGTATTGTATGTAATTTTGATAATGATTATTTTACAGGTTTGGGGAATACCAATCACCACCCTTGCTACAGTGCTAGCGACTGCCGGTGTAGCGATTTCCCTTGCGCTAAAGGATAGTCTATCAAATGTCGCTTATGGAATGATACTCATAGCTACACGCCCTTTTGACCAAGGTCATTATGTAAAAATTGGTAATGTAGAGGGCACAGTAAAATCTATCGAAATAATGTCTACTCAAATCATAACTACGGATAATAAAATTATTACTATTCCAAATCAAATAGTATATAGTAACGCGATGATAAACTACAATGCCACTGGCAAAAGACGCATAGATTTTTACTTTGATGTGCCATATGAGACCGATGTAGAGAAGGTACGCAAGATAGCGATGCAAGTCTGCCATAGTAATGGTAAAATTATGACCGACCCTGCCCCAGAACTTCATGTACACGAATACAAAGATGGTAATATAAAATTATTCTTGAATTGCTGGACCTCGTTCTCATACTGGGAAATATACTATTATGTATTGGACAATCTTCACAATGAATTAGCACGCAATGGTATTAGGCTTCACTTTACACAGATTGAGATGCGCAATCACAACGACCCTATTGTGATGCCATTTAACAAGAAGCCTCTCCCAAAGCGAGTAGAAGTAGTAAAAGAGCCAGAAAATGATGATTTTAACTTATTTGACATAGATAGTTACACACAAATCCAACACAAATTTAAAACCAAAAAAATTCGTAGACTACGCAAGAAGAAAGAAAAATTGGATCAAGAACTAAAAGCGATTGAGTCGACTATGCCTTCAAACCAAATAAATATTTTAATAAAGGCAAACTCAATAATGCTAAAGAAAAAGCAACGCTTGACTCCAATAAAAATTCGACCAAGCCTGTCTTTGAGATATTTTAGCAAAAAAGATATTAAAAAATAATTAAAATCTAATCTGCGCATAAACTTGATGATTTACAAAAAAAGAACCTAGCAAGGTCAAATCATTTTGAAACTAGCAGAATAAACAAGAAAAAAGGAGTTCTACTTTTAAAGTAAAACTCTTTTTTATAATTAGTTTCAAAAATTATAGACAGATTAAATACTTTTGAAA
>CALWKL010000040.1 GCA_944381255.1 uncultured Clostridia bacterium
AGTTTTGAGTTTGTTAAAACTTATTCAACAAATTTTAAAAATATTTACAAAATTAAAAAGAAATTAAAATATTAAAAAGGTCATAGTAAATAATTGCATACTACGACTTTTTTATTTTGATTTTTGCTTTTTAAAAAATAAATTTAATTTTATTAAAATTATTTATAAATTTGTAAAAAATTAGTAAATTCAATTTAGCTTAAAACAGATAGAAAATATTTTTACTTCTCGTTTGTAATTTAAAAGCCTTTGACGAAACAAATGACAACTTTTTAAAACTCACAGGAAATGTAGTTTATACTCATTTGCAAATCAAACAATTTATCAAAGAATTAAGTAATATAATATGTAATGCAAATATTGAGAACTAGTCCCCACAAAAGCAATAAATTATAAACATAATATTATTGACACAATTACTAAAAAAATATATAATAAAGTGAGTTATAAAAATAATTGTACTCACCAATTTTTTGGTTTTTTGCTTTTCAAAGCTGAGATTATTTCATTTACTACGCGACTTTTAGGCAGGTTTTATTCGTGATTTTTGTGATTTACTATATCTAAAAATACTATTGAAAATTTATGACTAAAAAGTTATAATGATATAATTAAATTATTTTTTAAGGTGAAAATATGATGAAAATTAATGATATTATACAATTAGTATTAAACACAAATGATAAAAGTACTCGATTAGAAAAATACATTAAAGATATTGATAATGAATCTTTTAAAGCATCAGATGTGCTAGCACTTTTGTTGGATATAGCAACTCCTTGTTATGTTGAAAAAACAACGGAAAAAGGGACTGTTATAGAAGATATCAGCAAAATATATCGCGAAAAAATAAGGAGTAGATACTCACTTATTGTTCCTTTAATTGCAAAATTTTTTAGATGTTCACAAGAAGAAATTTGTCTAGGTGATTATTCTTATTATACCGATACTACCAAAAACAAAATATGTCCTTATACTGTTATATTAGGTAATGCAGAGCTTATAGGGCTAGATAGTCTAGGGAAATTAAGAGTTATTGGTGGCGATGCTTTCTTTTGCGAAGGGGCGAGTTCCGACCCGGGAGATATAATTGATTGTTATCATGGAAGTATGGGACAGTTGGAAATTATTTGTGGTAATGCAAATATTTCACTTCCAGAAGGCTCATGGTTAACCAACGAAAAAATAACAACTTTGGGACATATTAAGGTAATTGGTGGCAATTTGTATTTAGATGATTCCCCTGTAACTGATTTAGGAGACTTGCGTGTAATTGGTGGTGATTTCAGTATTTTTGGTTCTAAAATTAAGAGTCTAAACAAATTGGAAGTTATTGGTGGAGATACTTTCCTTTATTCTATACAAGATTATGGCGAACTAAGATATATAGGTGGAAATGCTGAATTTGATACAGGCGATAGCACTGGTAAGTTAGGGAAAATAGAATATATAGGTGGCTATGCTCAATTTATGTCGATAACAGATGATAATACAATAAAAAGTTTAGGTAACTTAAAATCAATAGGTGGTTATGCATATTTTTGGGATGGCTCTACTGATGATTTGGGACAATTGCAACAAGTCGGTGGAAATGTATATTTGGAAAATAGTAAGATAGAAAATTTGGGGAATTTACAGCAAGTTGGTGGCACATTATATGGTCTCGAGAAAAATGGCAGACTAAAAAGTTTGGGTAAATTAACCAAAGTTGGTGGTAAATTAATCGTAGCAAACTATTATCCTATCGAAAGCGAATTTTTAGATGATGATACTGATGTCATAATTAAAGTTTCTAGTACAAATAAATTTGAAATGGAAACTTTTTTAAGCATGAAGGGTCGTGAATTCAAAGCTAGGCAAAAAAATGAATGCAAAAAAATATTGTTTCCATAAAAAATCACTATCCACACGATTTCAAAAAACGGCTACTTTTAAGCCATTTGTTGATAAAGACAAATTAACTTCTAAAAAATTTTAAACTTTTAAAAATAAAGGCTCTTTGTCTATTGGGTGGTGTTTATCTTTTTTTAAAAGAGTTTATTGTTAATTATTTTTATTATTGTAAAAATAGAATTTATTAAGATTGCATAATACCTTAAAGATTGCAATAATTTTTGTAAAAAACACAAAAATAAATTTAAAAATTATAAAAAATAGCAAAAAAATTAAAAAATACAGCAAAAAGCCGTATTTTTATATTAAAATCTGTTTTCGTGTTGGTCTGTACGAGTAAAACCGTTATTTGTGCATTTTGGGCAAGGTGGCATTGTTTGACCATCTTCTAATTCAATTTTTTGCCCGCAGTTTGTGCAGTAATAAGTACCTTTGCCTGGTGTTTCACCTGTTTTGATAACGTTTTCCATAATTTACTCCTTAAATCAAGTTTTGTAATTTTCATTACGTATTTAATTTTAGTATTTTTTATTATATTATGCTGTCGAAAAAAGTCTACTTTTGCTGTAAAATATTAATTTATTATATAAAAAGGGGGATTTATTCGCAGTTTTTCTTTTGTTTGGGGTATTGAAAAACATTTGATTAAGTGCTATAATATATTATAGAGAAACAAAAAACGTATTTCGGGAATTTTTTTAAATGTTTTATTTGTAACAACCGTTTTATTATGTTGTTATTTTTATAAATAATTTGAAAAAATAGCGAAAAAATTTAAAAATACACAAAAACAAAAAAAGAGAGATGAAAAATGGAAAAATTAAACACAATTAAAAATGAAGAGTACGAAATCACTGATTTAATTTATAATTATCGAATGGATAACCTTACCAAAGAGCAAAAAGCATATATTTTGCAGCATAACGCAAAAATATTTAAGAAAAGGAAAGCTGATTTTTATAGAACTATGCGAAAGTATGGCTATCCTATTTCAAATAAAATTACGCATCAATTAATGGAATTAGGGGAAATAAATCTAAATCAGGCTATTGAACTTGAATTTTATTGCTCGCTTAGCCTAAAGGATAGGTTTATGTATTGTAAACAATGTTATGCTATTTATGAAGCCGCAATGGACGAGTATATAGATAAATGCTTTAATTTAAATCGTTATTTGTTGTCTATGAAGCGTTGTTCAATTTTATCTCGTTCGTATTTGGAACAGGCTCAGCAATTTAATTTGCCTACGCATTTGGAATTTAAGGATATTTTGCTTGATATTGCAGGCCCTACAATGTTATGGAACGACAAAATGCGCCAATCAAATATTTATTTTACCGCGTGGAAAAATCTTGAAGAA
>CALWKL010000041.1 GCA_944381255.1 uncultured Clostridia bacterium
TTAACTTTTCCAAAAAAACAAATAGTTATGACAATATTTGAACTTTTTTGATATTTTTTTATAAATTTTTAATTAAAATTTATTTTTGCCTTAAAATTATTATTAATGATACAAAAAAATCAGGTAAAAAGTACCACCTCTTCTAATTAGCAAAACTTATCTTTTTAAAGACTAAAAAAATCAAGTACTAATAGCAAGAAAAAATTTATCAAAAGCAAAAAATAAAAAACCTGTTACTCTAACAGGTAATTTATTTTAGGGAATATTCATTGTTCTTTCTCTTCTTCGGCTATTTTTAAAACTATACTTTTTATGCAAATACCTCAATTCCGTTGGTTTTTTGCAAAAAATAGTTCAATTACTTATATTTTTATTAAGTCAAGTTAATTAAGTCAACTATTTGCAAGTTATTTGAAAATTTTAAAATCTACAATAATTTAAAATATCTTATAGTAAACTCATCAATTTAGCAAAAATTTCTCATTTTGTTATCATTTTTCAAAAATTTTTCCACTTTATCAAACATTCGCAACAATGCTGGGTCGTTTTGCACCAACAGGCGAGCTTCATCTATGTTACACCAGCGCAATTCTGTTGATTCTACAGACTTATGATACTTAAAACTATCCACTACTACAAGAAAGTTAATATCAAAATGCTTATGAGCTGGCTCTCCCTTTGTTCTATTCGCTGGCACTTCATAAATAGCGCAATCCAAAATTTTAGGCTCAGAATACAATATATTTTCCTTCTTGAACCCAGTCTCTTCATACATTTCACGAAGAGCAGTGTTATATAAATCTATATCCTCTGCCTCACAATGACCACCGAATTGAATCCAAATGTTTGCTTTTTTATGATGATTTAACAAAATTTTGCCATCTACCCCCACTACTAGAGTACTAGCAGTCAAATGATTTTTATGATTTCTACTACAAGCTTCTGATAAACTTGGGCAACTATTCAAAAAAAGCAAAGTTTTTTTGACATTTTCTGCCTCTATTTCGTCAAATGGAACATAATTTAATAGTTCTTGCTGTAAATCAAAGTGCATTTACTTAACCTCGCACATATTTTTCACTCTCTGTTTTTGCTCTGGACTAAGTCTAAAGCTGTCTCGGACTTTGCCAGAGGTAATTTTGAACACATCACTATTTAGGGGTGTGCTAGTATGCTCTAAATAAGAATAAGTTTTATCAAAATCTTTTACAAAAGCCTCGCACAAAAGCCAACCAATCGCCATATTGATATAAAAATAATTAGAATTAACATTTGTAACTAAATTTAGAGTTTTTACAAAATAATTATCATTCAAATAGTACCTCATAAGCAAAACGATTGCTACTCGCACTACAAATTCATGCTCGCTTTTTATCCATTCTTCAATTTTATCCCAAATAATTGCATAATTCTTTTTTACAATCTTCAAATCACTACAAAGCATATCACAGGTAGCCCAATTATCTATATCTAAGATAAATTTATCTAGTCTAGGCAGTAATGTGTTGATATCCTTTATCCTACCTAATAGTAATGCCTTTATAAGTGTTTCCTCATAAAAATTTTGTGGCATATTGTCAACAATATATATCAAATTATCTTGTTTGACACTTCTTACCAAGGCACGCAAATCAGGAGTATACCAACCAAGTATAGCAAATTTTGTAGGGACTATTCGAGATGTAAAATTAGGATTTTTACGCACATCACAGTTAGTCAATTCTTGCTCAAAATTAGCCCAATCTAACTTGCTCATATTAAGAATATTTTTTAATTTTGTCAATCTTGATACACCCCTAAAATTTTATTGAGAAAGTCTACCATACCGAAATTATTTTGTCAAACAAAAATTAGAACATATTATCTATATAGTTTTTAAAAATTTGCTAAAATCTCGTTGTAATCTAAAAATTTAAAAAATTCAAATTTTATTTACTTACTGCTTAATTTTTGATACTTAACTATTTAATTTTATAGGTATACATACAATTTTATGAAAATTTTATTATTAAACTTAATTATTAATTAATTGAAAAAAATTAAAAAATATTAGATTTTTTTACAAAAAATTTTTATTGAATATTATTTAAAAAATATACTTAATTTACCTATCTAACTTCGCATTTTATTGAGTTTTTTGAATATTATTTTTGCTTGTCTATTAGAGGTTACATTTATTAAAATATCAACCCCCAAAATGCTTGCATTTTATAATTAAAACTACTATAATATGCTAAGGGATTAAATTTTACTTTTGGAGGAAATATGGCAAAGAATTATGTTTTCGGTTTTGACCAAGGAGGCATTGGCGACAGCGTTTTACTAGGAGACAAAGGTGCTAACCTTGCTCAAATCTATAATTTAGGGCTAAACATTCCTTTTGGATTTACAATTACTACCGATGGCTGCAAGTATTTTTTGAAAAAAGGCACATTACCTACCGACCTTTTCGAGCAAATATTACGAGGCGTAAAATTAATTGAAAAAAAGACAAATATGCGACTCGGAGATACCTCTACCCCACTGCTATTGAGTGTTCGCACAGGGGCTTACCCTATTACTAGAGGGCTTGCGCCAACTATTATAAATTTGGGTATGAATGATTCCATCGCATCAAATCTTACGCGTCGAAGTGGTAATCCTGTATTTGCTTGGGAGTGTTACTCAAGGTTTATTCGTGATTATAGTATAGTGGTGGCTGGAATAAAGCCAGATTTGCTAAAAGAGATTGAGGCAGACATACGCTCGACTTCTAGAGGCATTCCCGAACCAGAAATACTCCAAAAAGTAGTAACTCAGTACAAAAAGTTATTTAAAAAAGAAACGAAAAAGGCTTTTCCTCAAGATTCAACTGAGCAACTTATCGAAGCCATCAAGGTTTGTCTGCGTAGTTGCACCTCTCCTGTTGCCCAAAACTACCTTCGTGCACAAAACTCGCCTTTAGACGCAGGTTGTGCTGTATCAGTACAGGCAATGGCTTTTGGAAATTATGATATGCAGAGTGGTGTGGGCGTAGTGCATACTCGTAACCCAATAAGTGGCGAAAAGAAGATTTCTGGCGAAATGCTACGCAGAGCGCAAGAAAAGAGTAGCCTTCAATCAAGTTATACATACGATATGGCGGAACTTAAGCAGGAAAATCCAGCCCTATATACCGAAATTGAGAAGGCTTGTGCTAAAATCGAAAGTTTTTATCAAGATGTCAAAAGTATTGAATTTTGTGTACAGTCAGGCACTCTATACATTATGCAGGTCGAGAATACCATTCGCTCCCCTTATGCGAGTGTAAAAATTGCGCTTGATTTAGCTCGTGAACGAGTTTTGACGAAAAATCAAGCACTTCAAAAGGTAGACGCATCAGGACTTGGTACATTAATGCAGCCAATCATAGAGCCTAATAGAGCAGAGGCTAGCCGTGTATTAGCAGAAGGTGTGTGCGGATATCCTGGTAGTGCAAGTGGCGTAATCGCACTAAGCGTAGAGTCTGCCCTAACATATGCTGGCAAGGGTGAAAGTGTAATATTTATAAAAGATAACTTCAATATCCATGATACCGATGGCATCGCGGTATCTAGCGGTATCATAAGTTTGCAAGGTGGTTACAACAGTTTTGCTAGTGTATTTGCACGCAACAAGGCTCTCCCATGTATCATCGGTTGCAGACGACTGTCTGTAAATATGAATAGTCGTTTGTTAAAAATTGGTGGATTGAATTACAAAGAGGGCGACAAAATTTCTTTTGATGCAAGCAATGCTAAGGTTTATGGAGAACTATTGCCTCTTATCGAACCTGACCTTAGTGGAGATTTGGGCACACTCATTGAATGGTCAAAGGTTAAGCAAAATATCGCAGTATACGCAGATGCAGACACTGTAAGCAAGATAAAGAGAGGTCAAGAACTAGGAGCAGAAGGTGTAGGACTGGTACGAACTGAAAATATGTTTTTCCACCCACAAAAACTTACACAACTACGCCAATTCTTTATCGCACCAAATGAAAAACTGCGCACAGACGCGCTAAAAGCAATCTACAAGTACCAACTCGCAGACTTTATACAACTTTTCAAACAAAATGGCGATGATGAAATAAATATTAGACTTATGGACATCACTATATCAGATGTGTTGCCAAGCACTGTAGGAGAATTGCAATCTCTTGCAAAACAATTCGGTGTAAAGTATGAAGAACTTAAAATTCCATATTACGAGTTAAAGCAAACCAACCCTACCCTTGGTATTCGTGGTTGTAGAATGTTAATAATGCACCCTGAATTTGTCGAATTACAAGTAAAAGCAATATTCAATGCTGCATTTGAATCAAAACGACGCACAAATAAGATGCCAAAGATAAATATTATTGTGCCTATGGTTACCCTATTACCCGAATATGAAATACTTGAAGCACAAGTAAGAAAAATCGCTGATGCCGTCCTAAATGAAAACAAACGCATCAAATGCGAATATCATGTCGGCTGTATGATTGAGACACCTCGTGCATGCCTAATTGCAGATAAACTAGCAGAAATAGCGGATTTCGTTACAATCGGTACCAATGATTTGACTCAGTTGACCTTTGGCTTTAGCAGAGATGACTGTATGAAGTTTTTGCAAGACTATTATGATGATTACTTAATTTACAAAGACCCTTTTGTAATGCTGGATAAAAACGGTGTATTTGAATTAATAAAAATTGCAGTAAACAAAATTCGCTCTAACAAAAAGGATATACCTATTTGGTTAATGGGTGATATCGTGAGTGACCCAGAAAGTATAGCTCTTGCACTACAACTAAACATTGACAAGCTAAGTTGTGTACCAAATAAAATACCAGGCACAATACTAGCAATTGCTCAAGCAAACTTAAAAGCAGAATAAACAAAAAACAGTCATATACTGGCTGTTTTTTGTTACTAAGTTATATGTTTTGGTATACTAAGCTGTAATTTTTTGCAAATTATATATTTTAAAATTAATTGATTTTTAATTAAAAAATTGTAAATTTAATATAACAAAATTTATTTAAATTTAATTATCTAAAGAAAAAATTAATTGTTTAAAATCTTATTTTATTTTATAAAAAACTTAAATTTTATATATAAAAAACAATAATTTATTAAGAAAAAATAAAGTGGCAATTAACAATAAATTTATACTTAATTTATAAGACAAAAAATAAAAATTACCCTTAATCAACTTAATTTATAAAAAATTTTGACAATTTAGCATTTAAATTATATTTTTTACTTAAAATATTTGCAATATTTTGTTATTATTTGTTATACTAGAATATAGTGAATTTCTAAAAAATTGGGAGGAAAGAAATTGGCTAAAAATATTGAATCACAAGGCGTACGTGTTGGCTATATCATAGGTGGTATTCTATCACTACTCTTGGCAGCATTTTTGGTAGTGCTGTATTTCCCTGCTTTTTTATCAAATATTTTTGGTATAGATATGCTTTGGGATCTATATGACCCTATCGCTAGCCTAATCACCGCAAACTTTATGGAACTTTTTGAGACTTGGGGTGTTGTAGGTATTTTAGGTATATGCGTGCTAGTGTACTTCGTATGCTTCTTCGCAAGACCTAGTAAATCTGCCACAATGTTCCGACTTTCTTGCATCTTCGGTACATTAGGAGTTATGGTTCCATTTCTTCTATCTGCATTACTACAAATGCTAGAAATCGACTTTTTTGAATATGCTGGTTATGCAATGATTGCACTTTTTGTGCTTTCTCTACTTTTTTACATCTTGGGTCAAATATTCCGTGCAAAACAACCTTATCACAAGAATAAAGCAAGTACTTGTCTAGTCTTTTGCTCAACATTTTGGTTGTTATTCTCAGGACTTAACACTGTTTACTATGTTGGTTTAGCTTTCAATATTACTGCATTGATAGATGCTTTAGGTAGTGTAAATACATTCATTATGTCAAATACATTTGCAATTCTAGCATTATTTTTGATAGTTTCAGCAATTTGGATGCTACTTACCATTCCTCATCATGTTAGAGTCGAGTATAATGCTGACACACCAAATTTAAAATCAAATAAGCCACAAGTTTTGTCAAAGAAAGATAGTGGGCTAACAAAGGAAGAGGAAAAAGAAGCTGAAGAACGCAGTGCTGAAGTTGTAAAAGAATCTGGAGCTCCTGCGACCCAACCTCTCAATGTATATCCAGATAGGCCTGTAGTAAACAATCAGGCTAACACCAAAAAGAGAACTTTGCCAAACCCTTATCGCCGTACACCTATTCAGCCAATTCCTGCTATGCCTCAAAATGTACAAACACAATATGGAATGAATAATAATCAATACATACACAACAACCCAAACCCTTCTATACAACCACAAGGCATATATCCTCGTCAGGTAAATCCTACAGCACCTAATAGGCCTATAATGCAACCACAACAGCAAGCAGTATACAACCGCACAGCTACGGCAAATCAACCTGTAATAACTCCTCAAACTCCTTATAATAATCCAGCTAATGCTTATAACAACAACAGACAACCTATTCAACAAGGATATAACAACAATATTTCGCCTCGCACTATAGTACCTCAACCTGCTCAACCAAGGCAAAGTATGCCACCTCGCACGCAACAACCTGTTCGCCCAGCAACTATGCCAAATCAAAATATAGTGCCAAATGCCTTTGGTAATCAAACAAATAGAACACAACCAAATATTTATCAGCAAAACCCTTTACCAAACAACTATCGACCTACCACACCACAAGGGAACCCAAACAACGTTATTCCAAACAGTTTTAATCCAAATAACAACAATAATAACGGTTCAAATCAATAAATATATTAATTTTTACTAATAGTTGCCAAAATTTTGTAAATTAAGTATATTTTGGTCGACAAACCAGTATTATAATGTTATAATACACCTAGTATGCGTGAAGCATATTAGGTGCGTTTGTTTGCGCTACCACAAATTTGATTAAGGAGATTTGATCGTATGGCACAACAAAAAGCATACCTAGGGCTAGATTGGGTAATAAGTTTGATTTTGGCTATTATACCAATTACAAATGTAGTACTTGGAATTGTTACTCGTATTCAGAGGAAAAATTGGATAGGTTTGATTTTGAATATAATTCTATGCCCTTTGTTCTGGCTTATCGACCTAGTAACAATGATTATCAAAAAAGATTTGACTATCCTTGCTTAAACAAAAAAACAGGCTAAACATAGCCTGTTTTTTTATTCTTTATCTTGTTTTATATTTCCTTTTTCCAACGCTTTATCTAGCCAATCTGCAATATATTCATAGACATCGTAACGGAATGTTTCATTTAAAATTTCATGATAAGCATTATCCCACAATTTATAAGTTACACTTTGCACACCTATATCACGGTACAATTTTGGTAGTTTGTCGATAAGTTTATGATTTTTGCCACCTAGAGGGTCTTCTGCACCACAGGTAATCAGCATAGGCACATCTTTATCAATCATTCCTAGCCCTGCACCTCTATACAAGCGCTTTAACCCAGCAAAGAATGAACGATAAAATTGAGCAGTACATACTGCACCACAATAAGGGTCTGTCTGATATGCCTTGAAAATTTCGGTGTCGTGCGTTAACCAATTCCCACCTTCTTTGCCCTTACCATATTTGCCAAAAGTCATCTTGTAAAGCAACTTTGCTCTAGCATCTTTACCACAAAAAGCGCGAGTAATATCTGCGACTATTTTACCCATACGGGTATCCATACGGCCTTTGTAACATGATGTTCCCATGATTATAACTGCCGAGTGATTGTGGTAATTTTGAATAAAGGTTTGAACAATAAAACTACCATAACTATGCCCCATTATAACAAGTGGTAATCTATACGAATAAATTAACTGGTCAGCTAACTTCATATTATCACGTACAATATCGGAATACATATCCCCATCGTACACACTTACCATATCTGGAGAACCAGCCGTGCGCCCATGACCCCTACAATCTGGCACAATAAGTATATAACCTCTTCCATTTAGGTATCGAGCGAAGTCATCATATCTCAATCCATGCTCCACCATACCATGAGCCAACAAAATCACACCTTTAGGATTAGAAATGTTATCCCAAGCCCTCACATAAATTTCATAATCATTATATCCTTTAAAAAAGAATGACCTAAAATACTGTTTTTTCTCTTTTATAAGTGCTTTATCAATTTCTTCAAATGACTTTTGGTGCATTTGTTTGCTTGGTAGCATTTCATTGCCTGTCTCGCTAGCATCACTAGAATTATCTTTTTCTATTAACATAAGTTCACTCCTTTTTTACTTATTATAATGATTTCAATTGAAAATATCAAATATTTTGTTGAAAGTAAACCAAACTTATACAATTCATCTGTATAATTAACTTATTTAATAAAAAAAATACCCTGTATTATCTAAGGGTATTTTTTATCATTTTAAATCAAATCAGATTAGTCCTCATCTTTAGTATCCAAATATTTTGAAACATTATCACTCAAAGTATCAAATTCATCAGGTTCTTTGACTTCTTGTGTGTTATTATCTATGTTTTCCTCATTTACAGACTCATCATTCTGCTCTTGATGACTAAACTCTTCTGCAAATTCTTGGGCTGTAGGCAATCCGTCCGGCTCCTCTGGTTCATTGGCACTTGGCGCAACTGTAGCTATACTTGTAATCGTATTGCCTGCACGCAATTTCATCATACGCACACCCATACTATTACGACTAACCTTACGTACATCATTACTGCTTATACGTATTGTTACACCACTATTGGTAATCATAAGGATATCATCGCCAGCATTGATTTGGCGCAAGCCTACGATTTCACCAGTTTTGTCATTAAACTCTCCAGCACGCACACCCATACCACCACGAGTCTGTAGACGATATTCATCTATACTGCTTCGTTTACCAAAGCCATTTGCAGTAATGGTAAGCACTTCGTTATTAGAATTTATCACGCACATATCTACAAGAGTGGCACCCTCAGGGATACGCATTGCACGCACTCCTCGAGCAGTACGACCCATAGCACGAATATTCTTCTCATTAAAGCGAATACACTTACCTATGCTACTAGCTACCAATATATCCTCGCCACCCTTGCTTCGCTCCACTTTGATAAGTTCGTCTCCTTCATCAAGAGTAATGGCGCGTTTGCCGACTCTCATAATATTAAAGAATTCACTAATAGGAGTCTTTTTAATCAAACCATTTTTGGTAACCATTACTAAATATCCTTCAGGGCTTACCTCATCAACATATGCATCTGTGTTTTCGCCCTCGATTGCTTCGCGGAAAATAGGATTATCTTGGGAAATTACATTTCCATTGTCATCTACAGCATGTACTCCATCTACCGGAGTATATTCAACATTTCTGCGACCAGAAATCATATCATATGGCAAGCAAATCACAGCAGTAGTGTATTCATCTTGATTGAGTTGCAATAGATTGATAATTGCACGACCTTTGCTAGTCTTGCTTCCCTCTGGTATTTCATAACCCTTGATAGAATATACTTTACCCAAATTGGTAAAAAAGAGCAAATTGTCATGAGTATTAGCAATAAATAATCTATTTATATAATCATTGTCTTTCGACTTGTGAGTAGAGATACCCATTCCACCACGATTTTGCTTATGATATTCAGTAAGCGCCATACGCTTGATATAGCCTTGGTTTGTCATAGAAACGACCACATCTTCTCTGGCTATCAAATCTTCTATTTCAAAATTACCAATATCGTGGCTAATCTCAGTTTTCCTAACTGTACCATACTTCTCTTTGATTTCGGTTAATTCTTTTGCAATAATTGCCAATACCTTGTTTGGATTGTCCAATATAGATTGAAGCTCTGCAATCAAAGCACGCAAATCTTTTAATTCCTGCTGTAACTTCTCTACCTCGAGTGCAGTCAATCTAGCCAATCTCATATCAAGGATAGCATTAGCCTGTCTTTCTGATAATTCAAATTTATTACACAAATTGAATAAGGCTTCTGACCTCTCTCTTGAAGTCTTAATTACATGAATAACTTCATCAATATTAGCCAAAGCGATAACTAAACCTTCAATAATGTGTTCACGCTCTTTTGCTCTCTCCAAATCATATTTGGTACGGCGGATAATTATCTGTTTTTGGTGTTCGAGATAATAAAACAACATCTGTTTTAGATTTAGAACCTTTGGCTCGCCATCTACCAAAGCCAAGAATATTATACCATTGCTAATTTGAAGTTGAGAATGCTTGTACAACAAATTGAGTACAACTTGGGGATTTGCATCACGCTTTAACTCAAAAACGATACGCATACCCTGTCTGTCTGACTCCTCACGAATATCACTAATGCCGTCTATTCTCTTATCCTTTACTAGATTAGCAATTTGCATAATGAGTTGGGCTTTATTTACTTGATATGGTATTTCGGTAACGACTATGCGCACTTTGTTGCCATCATCTTCAATTTCTGCCTTTGCTCTTACTATTACCTTGCCATGACCTGTCTTGTATGCTTGTCGCACACCCATTCGCCCCATAATCTGACCACCTGTAGGAAAATCTGGAGCCTTGATATAAGTCATTAGTTCATCAATCTCTATATCTGGGCTGTTGATTAATGCTATTACACCATCTATTACCTCGCCCAAATTGTGTGGAGGGATACTAGTAGCCATACCTACAGCAATTCCATCAGAACCATTTACCAACAAATTAGGGAAGCGAGAAGGCAACACGCTAGGTTGTTGCAAAGTATCATCATAGTTTGGCACAAAGTCCACACTATCCTTTTCAATATCGCGCATCATCTCACTAGCGAGTTTGCTCATTCTAGCCTCAGTGTATCGAGAGGCTGCGGCAGGGTCTCCATCTATACTACCAAAGTTTCCTTGACCTTCTACCAATGGCGCACGCATCACAAAAGGCTGAGCCAAACGAACCAATGCATCATATACAGCACTATCTCCGTGAGGGTGATATTTACCCAGTACATCACCTACTATACGGGCAGATTTTCTAAAAGGTTTATCACTTGTATAACCTTGCTCATGCATACTGTACAATATTCTACGGTGCACAGGTTTGAGTCCATCTCTAACATCAGGTATAGCACGGCTTACGTTTACAGCCATAGCATACGCAATGAAACTTTTCTTCATTTCATCTACTACCGCAACTTTGGTAATATTCAAATTCTCATTACTAAAAGCTTTTTCATCCATTCCTAAAACTTCCTATTTAATTTTTATTATAACACAATAGATAATAAACTTGATTAACATGGGACAATAAATCTAGATATCCAATTCTTCCACAAGTTTTGCATTTTTCTCTATAAACTCTCGACGCAATTCAGGCTGTTCACCCATTAATAGAGAGAATATCTGGTCTGCTTCAAAAGCATCGTCCATCGTTACTTGCAACATTGTCCTAGTCTCTGGATTCATAGTCGTCTCCCAAAGTTGCTCTGCATTCATTTCACCCAAACCTTTGTAGCGCTGTAATTCATAACCTTTGCGCCCCAAACTATCTAGGTAATTATTTAAGTCATCATCATTAAAGAAGTATTTATCCCCAGTAGTACGATGCACCTTATATAGTGGTGGCTGAGCAATATATACATGTCCGTGCTCAATAAGTGGTCGCATAAAGCGGAAGAAAAATGTCAACATCAATATTCTAATATGGCTACCATCTACATCGGCATCAGTCATACAAATAATTCTATTATATCTCAGTTTTGATTCATCAAAATCTTCATGAATTCCACAACCGAATGCGGTAATCATAGCTTTTATTTCTGCATTTTCCAAAATCTTATGCAATCTAGCTTTTTCAACATTTAATATTTTACCACGCAAAGGTAATATCGCCTGGAACCTACGATCACGCCCCTCCTTTGCTGTACCACCTGCACTGTCTCCCTCTACTAGATATATCTCGCAAAGCGCACTATCTTTACTGGTACAGTCTGCCAATTTGCCTGGCAGAGTAGTATTCTCTAGCACACTTTTCCTACGGGTTAATTCACGAGCAGAACGCGCTGCATCACGAGCGCGCTGTGCAGTTACACATTTTAGCACCAACTCTCGAGCAATCTGTGGATTTTCTTCCAAGTATGCAGAGAAATCTTCTTGCATAGCTTTTTCTACATAACCACGCATTTCCGAATTGCCAAGTTTTGTCTTGGTCTGTCCTTCGAATTGTGGCTCGGTCAACTTGACTGAAATTATGGCACAAATACCTTCACGCACATCTTCACCAGAAAGCTTTTCAGTCTCTTTTAAAATTTTATTTAATGTACCATAGTCATTAATAATTTTTGTCAAACTATTTTTAAATCCGACTAGGTGTGTACCGCCCTCTTCGGTATTTATATTGTTAGCATATGCGTGAATTACTTCGTTGTAGCCATCGTTATACTGGAAGCAAATCTCTACTTCATAGTCCTCTGCCTCTTTGTGAATATATACTGGCTTTGGAAAAAGCACCTCTTTACCTTTATTTAACGCTTCGACAAACTGAACTATACCGCCTTCATAGTGGAAAGTTTCACTACGCTCACGCCCCTCTCTCTCATCAGTTAAGGAAATAGATAGACCTTTATTCAAAAACGCAATTTCCTTAAATCTATTTTTCAACGAATCGTAATTGAAGTCCACTGTCTCAAAAATTTCTGGGTCAGGCAAAAAGGTAATCTTGGTACCACGCTCTTTGGTTGGCCCTACGATAGTTAGCGAGTTTTGAGGTATACCACGCTTATAATCTTGGTGATATACATTACCATTTTGATAAACATCTACCTCTAGGTCAGTAGATAACGCATTGACTACACTAAGTCCTACACCATGTAGTCCACCACTTATTTTGTATCCTTTACCACCGAATTTACCACCAGCATGCAGTTTGGTAAGCACCACTTCTACAGCGCTCTTGTGCTCTTGCTTGTGCATGCCTGTAGGGATACCACGGCCATTGTCTCGTACGCTACAAGCACCATTCTTGCATAGCACCACATCAATCTTATCACAATATCCAGCCAAAGCCTCATCAATCGAGTTGTCGACAATCTCAATAATTAAATGTTGCAACCCTCTCTCATCAGTACTACCGATGTACATACCTGGGCGTTTGCGTACTGGCTCGAGACCCTCCAATACTTGAATGGCGTCCTCGGTGTATTGCTCAGTGATTTTTTGTGTCATTTTCCCCTAATTCCTTTACCCAACATTTTCCAAAATATTGCCCATAATTCCATTTTTTTATATACTAAGTATTAGTATATAAATTTCACTTTTTGATATTTTCAAATTATGGTTAATTTTAGTCAGTAGCATTATACCAAAACTATAGAAAAAAGTCAAATTTTTAATACAATATTTTAAATAAATTTTGACGATTTTTACCCTTTTTATTGGCATTTATCAAATGTTTATTATATATAGTAAAATACACTTATTTACCCAACGAAAACTTCACTAATTATACTTAATTATTAGCATAAAAATTAAGTAAAATAACAACGAAAATTAAAAATTTGATATTCAATATTGAATAAAAAAAAGAAATATGTTATTATTATAGATAACTTATCGAAACTTGTGGGGATTTTAGCAATATAAGAGGAGGGAAGGAAAGCATGCCTATACTAGATATTTTGATTTTTATAATTATACTTAGTTATGCTTTGGCTGGGCTAGTGCGCGGTTTTTTAAAGACTAGCATACAGTTAGGGATAACTGTCATCTCACTAGGCATCGCTATATTACTTGCCCCTACCCTTTGCCTTCTCTTTACCGATGTTTTGCATATAGATACACAACTTGCCAGCACTTTTGCAAATACACTTAATCCATATTGTATTTCTAGCACGGGAGGAGCATTGGACAACGCCGTGCTTCACCAATTCGCTCAATTAACTCTTGGACATGACTACTGGCTAAATTATGTTGGCGGAGTTGAAAATGCAGAATTTATAGCACTTCTTTCATATGCAGTAGCAAAAAATATTTTAGTTCTTATTAGTTTTTTGATAATTTTTGCTTTTTTGCGTATTATCCTTGGCTTAATCTGCTCTTTTATACGAGCAATCAATAGAAAACGAGTATACGGCTGGATAGCCCGTTCATTTGGTGCTATTTTAGGCTTAATAGAGGCCATCATAACTATTTTACTCATATTATCTATAATATATATTT
>CALWKL010000042.1 GCA_944381255.1 uncultured Clostridia bacterium
CCTTTGTATTCGGTTAATTGCCATAATTGCTCTATATCAGGATATGAATAAAACAAGTCATACAAAGTCGCAAGATCAATTTCACAAACAGACAACCATATAAAAATCTTATCTATTATATTCATTATTGATATTACACCCAATATTTTTTGTCTAAAGCACGATACCCTATAGCTTCTGCCACGTGCTGAATCTCTATATTTTCACTATTATCAAGGTCAGCAATAGTGCGTGCAACCTTAAGAATACGATTGTATGCTCGAGCAGACAAATTTAATCTTTCAAAAGCCTCACGAATCAAGTCCTCTCCCTCTTGAGACAGTACACAGAATTTATTTACCTGCCCAGTAGTCATCTTGGCATTACACATAGTAGGAGTACCTGCAAATCTTTTTAGTTGCACGACACGAGCCTTGTTGACACGAGCGCGTATCACCTCACTACGTTCTTCAAGATGATCGGTAGCGCGTAAATCATCAAAAGACACCCCATCGACCTCAATATGAAGGTCTATTCTATCCATTAAAGGACCGCTTAATTTATCTAAATATTTATGGATTTGAGAGGAAGAGCAACGACATTCTTTTGTCTTACTGCCATAGTTGCCACAAGGGCATGGATTCATGCTAGCAAGCAACATAAATTGAGCAGGATATTCGATAGTATTATTAACTCGTGCTACCGTAATGATGCCATCTTCAAGAGGTTGTCGTAGAGTCTCTAGAGTCTTACGATTGTACTCTGGTAATTCATCTAAAAATAATACCCCATTATGTGCAAGACTAATCTCTCCAGGCCTTGCTTTTGCCCCTCCTCCAGTGAGAGTAACCGCTGTCGTGGTGTGATGTGGAGAGCGGAAAGGTCTGCGCCACACTATTCCTTCATTAGGGTCAAGTATGCCCGCAATACTATGAATTTTAGTTACTTCTAGCGCCTCGTCGAATGTCATAGCAGGCAATATGGTAGGCATACAACGAGCCAACATTGTCTTACCAGCACCAGGAGGCCCTATCATCATCAAGTTATGTCCGCCTGCTGCGGCTATCTCCATAGCACGCTTTGCTGCAGTCTGTCCACGTACATAACACATATCATTTTGGTCAGTAGTAGGCAACTGCATTTCAAAAAAGCTTCTCTTCTCTATAGGTTTTTGCATAGCAGTATTAGACAAATGTCGTACTACATCAGTTAAGGTTCTAGCAGGATAAATCTCTATTCCGTCTATAAAACTAGCTTCCATTGCGTTTTCTGCGGGTATGAAGACTTTTTTGTGCCCTAATGCTCTTGCAGAAATCAATAGAGGCAACACTCCTTGCACTCTCCTAACCGAGCCATCGAGTCCAAGTTCTCCAATAAAAGCGTATTCGTCTATATTAGAGCAAACTATTTCCCCAGTGCAAATCATCAAGGCTATAGCAATGGGCAGGTCATATATAGGCCCCTCCTTCTTAGTATCTGCAGGAGCAAGATTGATAGTTAGACGAAGCATTGGGAATTTAAAAAGAGAATTTTTGATAGCACTGCGTATACGCTCTTTGCTTTCCTTGATAGCAGTATCAGGTAGGCCCACGATATCAAACTTAGGCAAGCCATTATTTAAGTCTGCTTCTACTACTAAGTCAAACCCTTGTATACCTATAAGTCCAAGAGTTTTTACTTTTGCCAGCATTTAATTCTCCTTTGTAAAAATTTGTCAAATTGTATCAGCAAAGTTTTAAATTTGCAATACATTTTTTAAAAATATTAGAAAATTTGAACGGTTTTCTGTACTATTTTGTATTTTTTTAAATAAATAATCATTAAATACTTGACTTTTGCATAAATTTATGCCACAATCAATTAAATTTGTGCTAAGGTGGTGAGAGAGATGACAATGATCGTTGTGGGCAAAGATGAATCTTTGGACAGCGCTTTGAAGCGTTTTAAGCGCAAGTGTCAGAAAGATGGCATCATTGGTGATTTGCGTAAACACGAAGCTTACGAAAAGCCTAGCATCAAACGCAAGAAAAAAAGCGAAGCAGCTCGTAAACGTAATAGAAAATAAACATTTGCCACAGCAACAGCTGTGGCTTTTCTATAAAAAAGTATAAAAAAAGAGACAAGTACCATACTTGCCTCTTTTTTATAATAATTACTTTTTAATTGGCTCTAATTTTTCCAAACCGCCTAAATATGGACGCAAAACCTCAGGAATTGTAACTGAGCCATCTTCATTCTGGAATTGCTCTACGATTGCAGGTATCAACCTAGCAGTTGCAAGACCAGAACCATTAAGAGTATGCACATACTCGTTCTTACCATCAATATTTTTAAATCTTGTATTACTACGAATTGCTTGGAAAGTACGCGCATTTGACACACTACTTACCTCTTTGTAAATACCCATACTTGGTATCCATACTTCTATATCATATGTCCTAGCCATAGTACCAGCTACATCACCAGCAGCAAGTTTAGACAATTGATAATGCAAACCTAATTTTTGTACAAGGCTTTGTGCCTTATTTACCAATTCTTCAAACATTGCATCAGATTGGTCAGGGCGAGCATAACTAATCATCTCAACTTTATTAAATTGGTGTCCACGTATCATACCACGTTCTTCTGCTCTATAACTACCAGCTTCCTTTCTAAAGCAAGGACTATATGCGAATAAACGCAAAGGTAATTTGTCATATGGAATAATCTCATCGCTGTATAGGTTTACCATAGCAGTCTCTGCTGTAGGCAACAAAAATTGCTTTAGTGAATCACTGCTTGCCTTGTCGACATAATATACATCTTCCTC
>CALWKL010000043.1 GCA_944381255.1 uncultured Clostridia bacterium
AAATCTCTAAATTTGTTAGCCCCAACAAACCTAATGCTAACGTCTCGGCATCTTTTTTCTGTTTTTTTGAATGTAGGATTTTTGCTTCTTTTTTATTAAGTACTAGATTTATGCCAATACAAATGACTATTGCTAGTATTGCTCCAATAATAATGGATAGAGTCATATTGCGTGTGTAGAAGCGTACCCAAGCAAATACTAAAATAAAAACAGCGACACTTAATACAGTGCTATCTATGAACTTTGCTACAATATTTCTCATTTTTTCCTCACTAAAAAAGAATATTGCCTAAAAGTTAGTTTGTTATGCGTGAGAGTTGACTTTTGTATCTAATAATTATATAATCAATAAGATAATCAGTAAGGAGAAAATTATGAAAAATAAAATATTTAGCAAAGATTATAGTATTGCAAAAATTGTATGCCAAGTTTTAGATGAAAATAAAGCGGAGGCTATTCAGTTAATTGATATTAGTTCATCTACTATTGCTGACTATATAGTTATAGCTACAGCCAATAGTACGGTACATAGCAAAGCATTGGTAGAAAAAATTGAAGAGGCAGTGCAAAAGGCAGGGCAAAATATAATTCGCCGTGATGGAATGGCTGATGGAAGATGGATTGTACTAGATTATGGCAATTTATTAATTCATATTTTTACACCAGAATTGAGAGAGTTTTATCATTTGGAGAAAATTTGGAACGATGGCAAGAATATGTTGGACATTTCAGCTATACTTGCACTTCCTGAATTTGCAAATTCAGAGGCAGATGAGAAGAAATAATTAGAGGAAAGGATATGGAGTATATCAGCAATAGTTTAGAAGATACAGCGAAGTTTGCCACCGAGTACGCAAGTTCTATTCGTGAAGGTGATGTGATAGCATTATATGGTGATTTGGGTGCAGGTAAAACTACATTTACTCAGTCTCTGTGTCGTGCTTTGGGGTATTTGGACAAAGTTACCAGTCCTACATTTACCTTGCTCAATGAGTATGAGGGCAGTAATATTCATATAAACCATTTTGATATGTATAGGCTAAATAATCCAAGCGAGGCTATAGATGCTGGTCTTGATGAAATTTTGCGAGCAGGAGAGGGAGTATGCATAGTGGAATGGCCAGAGAATTTAGGTTCGCTTTTACCCAAATGTAGAAAAATATTTATAACTAAATTAGGCGAAAACCAAAGAAAATTTGTTACGGAGGACAAGATATGAATATTCTCTCGATAAGTACTGCTAGCAAATCGACTTTGATTTCAATATTTTATCAGGGCAAATTCATTACACGCGCGCTGGAATTTAGCAAACATAGTGAAAATCTTTTTCCCTTGCTAATTGATACTTTGGAAAAGAATGATTTAACCTTAGCTGATTTTGATGCTTTTGGCTGTGTAATTGGTCCGGGCTCTTTTACTGGTATTAGGATAGGCTTAAGCGTGGTAAAGGGATTTGCATTTGCTCTAGAAAAACCTATCATAGCCATTAATAGTCTAGAGTTGCTGGCTTATAATGAGGTAGATAATGCTGTAGATAAGCCAATATTGTCAGTGATTAATGCTGGGGCGGGTCTTGTGTATTACCAAACTTTTGCTCATAATTTGGGGCAGTTAAATCCTCTGTCTCAACCTAAACTAGACAAATTTGAACATTTTGTAGATTATCTAAATACAGAGTGGAAAGACAAAGCACAGGTAGTATATAGCCAGAATAGTGAGAAGGGTGAAGATTATTCTACTGTGCTGGGAGAAAGCCAAGATTTTAGACTTGATAGTCTAGGTAGGGCTATAAAATCAAAAGCTGATGAGGGCGAGTTTTTAGATGCGGTAACAGTATCCCCTCTATATCTAAGACCAAGTCAGGCAGAAAATAATGTAGCAGACTTAAAATTTTCAAAATTGTCAAGTGTCGATATATCGGCTATTATGCAATTGGAGAGCGAGCATGATGATTTTGATTTAGAATGGAGTGAAGTAGCGACTCTACAAAGTATGGATAATCCAAATTTTACTTGTTATGGAATTAGCAATAATATGGAAATGCTAGGCTTCATATCAGTAATGAATTCTAGCGATGAAGTGGAGATTTTGCGAATAAAAGTACGCAAAAAAGCACGTCTTATCGGTATCGGTACTAGATTAATTAATAAAGTAATTGAGTTATCTAGGCAAAATGGTGCAAAGAGAATATTGCTAGAAGTCAATGCCCATAATTATCCAGCGCATCGAATGTATCAAAAACTTGGCTTTGTAGAGGTAGGGCGTAGACCGAAATATTACAATAATCACGATGATGCAATCTTGATGAATATGGTACTAGATTAGCAAAAAGATAAAATTTTTCATATATACTCTTGTATAAATGGAGGATATATGCCAAAATTCGCTGGAATGAATTATTCAGTATTTGGACAAGGCAAGCCAATTTTGTTGCTTCATGGTTGGGGCGCTAGCGGAAAAAGTTTTGGAGTACTTACTCGTGAATTGAGTTTAGATTACAAAGTGTATGTAATTGATTTTTGGGGTTTTGGCGAGAGCGAATTCCCAAAGGAAGATGCTGGAATTTTTGACTATGCGAATGTAGTTAGCAAATTTATCCAAAATATCATACTTGAGCCTGTAGTTGTCATTGGACATAGTTTTGGCGGGCGTGTTAGCCTAATTATCGCTTGCGAACCTATGGTAGAGGGAGTGGTGCTGATAGATAGTGCAGGTTTTAGAGAAAGACTTAGTCTGTGTGCAAAGTTTAGGATAAAACGGTACAAAACTCTGCGTAAAAAGGTAGAAGAGGGCAAAGTAAGCGCAGAAAAATTAAAGAACTTTGGTTCTCAAGATTACCGAAATCTCAATCCTATAATGCGTGCTGTGTTTGTGCGTGTAGTCAATACTGATTTGACTGATTTTGCTAAGGAAATAAAAAAGCCAACATTAATTATTTGGGGGAATAAAGATTCTACCACCCCTATGCGCTTTGCCAAAAAGTTTTTAAAACTTATACAAAATTCTAAATTGGAAGTTATATCGGGAGGCCATTTTAGTTATTTAGATAGCCCAGGTGCTTGCGTACAGGCGATAAATCGATTTTTATTAGAAGTGGAGGAGAGGAATGTTTGATTTCTTTGAATTATCCAATTATCATCTTGTTTTTGCAATAGTAATGTCGGTGATAAATGGTTTGCTATTGTGCTTTTTAGGAAGTAAATTTTTTCAAATAATGCAATTATCAGGCTACCACAATCGTGGTTATTTTGACTGGCTAAAGACATCGGGTGGCATATATGTCGGTCGTCTTGCGATGGTCTCAGTATTGAGTACTGCCTGTATGATAGTTACCGATGTTATTTTCCAACCATTTAGCGAATACTTTGCGTATATTGGTTTTGCTTTTTATGTTATATTTTGCATTGTGTTTATATGGAATGTATACTGTTCTCATCAAAAAGTGCCTCTAAAACAAACTAATAGAATCAATCGAGCATTTATTCTACTATGGCTGATAGGTGCTATACTTACTTTTGGTTTACTAATAGTATTTGAAAATTATGTATTTTTCTTCCGCCTAGGAGGACTGGTAATACCTCCATTGCTATTGCCTCTATTAGTGCCATTAGTTTTTTGTATAATGAGGCCTTTGGAAAATGCTATTAGTCGTACTTATATTCGCAAGACAAAGAGAAAATTGGCAAAATATCCAGAATTAATCAAAATTGGAATTACGGGAAGTTTTGGAAAAACAAGTACAAAAAATTTCTTGGCTACAATATTAAGAGAAAAATACAATGTTTGCGCCACTCCTTTTAATTTCAATACTCCTCTAGGTATATCACGTACCGTGCTACAAAATCTAGATTTTGGTCATCAAGTACTAATAGCAGAGATGGGTGCTAGACAATTAGGGGATATCAAAGAACTTTGTGAAATTGTACAACCTAAATACGGTATCTTGACTGCAATTGGTGCTCAACATATTGCGACATTTTTAAACCAGGAGAATGTAAAGCGTACCAAAGCTGAATTGCCTAACTATTTAGGTAAAGATGGCGTGTGTGTATTTGATATGGATAATGAAATCGTTCGTGAAATCGCTAGCGAAGCGCCTTGTCGCAAGATAACAGTGTCATTGAATGACTCAAAGGCAGATATTTTTGCCAGTGGTATTCATACTTCATCACAGGGTACAAAATTTACTCTGCATTTTGGTGGTAAAAGTTTTGAGTGCTCTACAAAATTGCTGGGGTTACACAATATCAGTAACCTCTTGCTAAGCGTAGGACTTGCTAGGGAGTTGGGGCTTAGTGAAGCAGAAATCTTGTCAGGAATTAGCAAGGTTTATCCAGTAGAACATAGATTACAACTTATCAATGCAAAAGGCAATATTACTATACTTGATGACACTTATAATTCTAGCGTAGATGGTAGCCAGCGCGCACTTGAAGTGCTATCAATGTTTGAAGGTCGAAGGAAGGTAGTAGTAACGCCAGGATTAGTCGAGTTGGGTACTATGGAGAGATTGGAAAATTACAATTTTGGTAAACGAATTGCAAATGTTGCTGATGTTGTAATAATTGTAAATCGAGCTCATTTGGCTTCTATAAAGCAAGGGCTACTCGATGCAAGTTTCGATGAAGGCAAAATATATGAGGCTATTGATATGAATGCTACTCAAGAGACTCTCAAGAGCATACTGGTCGAGGGCGATGTAGTATTATGGGAAAATGATTTGCCTGATAACTATATTTAGTATTTTAAAAGACAAGCAGATATCGGCCTGTCTTTTTTATTTAAAAGAAGCAATATAGCATTTATTAAATTAACAGTAAAATACATAATTTTGTAAAAAGATAACAAACTATTTGTATGAAAAAACAAACTTTTTTGCGTGGGGTCGTGGTATTATTTATCGCTAGTGTAATAGCTAAAATTTTAGGCGCCGTCTATCGTATACCACTCACTTGGATACTGGGGACAGAAGGATTGGGGATATACCAACTTGTCTATCCACTATTTAGCTTGATTATAGTGCTATCTAGTACTGGTATGCCTTCTGCTATTGCAAAAATTACAGCGGGCTATTTGCGCTGTGGAAATTTTGTCGCCGTCAGAAAGACTCTTTGGATAAGTATAATATTGTTAGCGCTCGTAGGTGGCTTTTTTGCAATATTACTCGCAGGGCTATCCACCGTGCTTGCTAATGCTCAAGGAAATCTTAATCTATATGTATGTTACCTTGGGCTTACGCCTGCTGTGGTGCTAGTAGGTATACTTAGTGCTTTTAGAGGATATTTTCAAGGTTATGCGTATATGACCCCAACAGCATTATCTCAAATAATTGAGCAAGGAGCAAAACTAATATTTGGCCTTTTAGGTGGATACTTGCTCATTGGATATGGCGTAGAGTATGGGGCTTTAGGGGCGCTATTGGGGGTCAGCGTGAGTGAATTGGTCGCTGTAACCTTTATGGCATTGTTTTTTGGTTTTGCTAGAAAATATAGGTACTACTCTGCGCAAAATAGCGTGCATAATACTTATTTTGAGGGGGAATTAGGTTATAGTACTTCTAACTCTCAATTACCTCAAGTGAAGACTAGCAAAATTGTAAAAAATCTAATATCAACTTCAATACCTATTGTCTTATCAAATACTATCTTGCCACTTGTGTTATTCATCGAAAGTATTTTTGTGATACAAGTGTTATCTTTTTCTGGACAAGATGTAGAATTGGCTACTAGGTTGTGGGGAATAAATACAGGAGTAGTCAATAGCCTTATAAATATGCCTATTGTGCTGGCGCAAGCTGTCGCGATAGCCATTGTGCCTTTTGTAGTTGGAGAAAAAGATAGCGAAAGGACTGCGTCAAACTATAACCAAGCCATTTCACTGGGAGTCGCTTTTTGCTTTCCTGTCTTGATATGCTTCGTGCTACTGGGGAGCGAGATAATAGAAATATTGTATTTGGGAAGTTTAAGCCAAGCAGAAGTAGGACTCGCTAGCAAAATGCTATTGTTTAGTAGTATTATTGTACTATTGGGTACCATTCTACAAATACAAAATAGTATGCTGTATGGTCTAGGTTATAGCAAAATTGCCTTGAGCAATATGTTAATATCTGCCACAGTGCAAGTAGGACTGTTCTTTGGCTTGGGCTCTACCAGTCTAAATATCTGGGGTTGCGTGGTGGCAGGTATGGTATTTTACTTCCTTTCTTGTGTACTTAATTACATATTTATAAGAGTAAAAATGAAGTTGAGATTAGATATCAATTGCTTGTTGCCTATAATATCTGGGATAGTTCTCTTATCTTTATTTGTAGGCAATGTTGCAATGCTACCACTTAGCCCGTGGGCGAGTATCTCTATATCCATCGTGGGTGGTGGTATTTTGTACTTATATAGCCTATGGATATTCGGTGGCTTAGAGAAGATGGGTATTAAGAAAAAGGTAAATTCTCAAAAAATGTTTTATTAAATAATTTTTGGATAATATCTTAAGTATGAACAAAAAAGATTTGGCTAAGGTATTAGCAAAGAAGTGTAACTTATCTATGGGGAAATCTACCGAAGTAATAAATACTTTTGTAGGTATAATCATTGCAGGGCTATATTGTGGAGAAACAATTTCAATAAATGGGCTTGGGAATTTCTCTGCAATTTACAAAAAAGCGTCGATTATTAGGTTACCAAATTCGACAGAAATGGTAGTCGTACCTGCTAGATTTATACCAAAATTTAGGTGCAGTAAGGTGCTCAAAAGTAAATTTAGAGCAGATTTTGGCTAATTTTAGGCAAAAAATTGAACTTTTTTGTTAAAAAACATAGGAAATTATGCAAAATCGTTTGTTAGCGTGGGCTAATTTATGTTATACTTACGAGAGTTCATAAAAAGGAGATTTATAATGAACAAACAAGAATTTATCGCTGCTGTTGCAGAAAAAGCAGGTCTAACATTGGCTGATGGCGCTAGAGCAGTAAACGCTGCTTTGAGTGTTATCGAAGATGCTATGAAGGCTGGAGACAAGGTTGTTTTGACTGGCTTCGGTCAGTTTGAGGCACGCACTCGCGCTGCTCACGCAGGTATCAACCCTGCTACAAAACAAGCTATCACTATTCCTGCTTGCAAAGTTCCGTCATTTAAGGCTGGTAAAGGTCTAAAAGACGCAGTCAACGCATAGTTCGTTTTTAAAAATTATGGAGCATTTTATTGCTCCATTTTTTATTGGAGAAAATAATGATAAAAAAGTACTTAGTTAATCCTTATTTTTTGGCACCTATGGCTGGCTTTACTGATTCGGCTTTTAGACATATTTGTTTGTCTAGTGGAGCAGGGTTAGTAGTAACCGAAATGGTGTCAGTCAAGGGGCTTGCCTTTGGTAGTGAAAATACTGCAGAATTGCTAGAATGCTTTGGAGATTATTCGCATACTGCAGTGCAGTTGTTTGGTAGCGAGCCAGAATATTTTGCAGAGGCTGTAAAAAATCCTATGCTCGCAAAATTCCCTATAATTGATATTAATATGGGTTGCCCTGTGCACAAAGTTGTCAAGACAGGTGCTGGTAGTGCGCTATTAAAAAATATGCGTCTAGCAAGTGAAATAATTTCGACCACTGTCAAAAAAACCTCTAAGCCAGTAACGGTAAAATTTCGTCTTGGCTGGGATAATGATAATATAGTAGCACAAGATTTTGCACGAATGTGCGAGGATAGTGGAGCGAGTGCTATCACGGTGCATGGGCGTACAAGAGAGCAAATGTATTCGGGCAATGCTAATTGGGATATTATAGAAAAAGTGGCAAAAAGCGTGAATATTCCTGTAATTGGCAATGGTGATATAAAGTCGGCTGTTGAAGCCAAGGAAAGACTAAATAATTATGGTGTGTCTGCTGTAGCAATAGGTAGAGGCGCCTTAGGTAACCCTTGGATTTTTGCAGAATGTACAGGTACAGAATTTACTCAAAACTGGTACGATGTAATAAAAGAACATTATACCTTGATGCTAAAATATCTGCCAGAAAGTAGGGCGGTACCTTTGATGCGAGGGCATTTGAATTATTATACCAAAAGATTGGGTTTGGGAGCGAGGTTGCGTAATCAGCTGAATAGAGAAAATGATATGAATACCTTGCTGGATATTTTGAAAAATTGCATAAACTAATCTAAAATTATTTGCCTTTATTATTTAATTTTAGTATTATTATAATAATAAAAAAATAGGGGACGCTATGATAATAGTCTATGCAATATTTTTAATACTTGCTGGCTTAGGCATACTGATATATGGTATGTCGCTTTTTAGTCGTGCCTTAGAGGCTAGTATGGGGCATAGTCTAAACTACAGATTTATGCGTGTGGCATCGCACCCGTACCAAAGTTATTTCCTTAGTGCTATACTAACTTTCCTAACACAAAAATCTATACTAGTTAGCAATATGATAATGAATTATGTCAACATTGGCACATTTAGTTTGCGTAGCAGTATTCCTTTCATCCTAGGTTTGAGTTTTGGTAATGCTATATCAATATTGTTGCTTATTTTCCAAGGCTTTAATCTGGCTATAGTCCTCTCCCTTTGTTGCTTTATTGGTGCGTTGATAAATCTATTAGGTCGCTCAGAGAAGTCGCATAATATTGCAAAAGCTTTTGTTGGCTTTGGTATGCTATTTTTAGGATTGCAACTAGTGAGTACTTATGCAGAAGAACTATTCGCAGTTGAATCAATCTTTAGCCTTATGGAGCATTTGAATTATCCGGTTTTAATTATTCTATTTGCATTCTTGTTTAGCGTGATTACCACTAGTAATTTCGCTGGGTTGACAATTTTAGCTTCTCTAGTCGCTTCTGGTCCTATCTCTGTAGAGGTAGCTTGTGTCGGTATGCTAACTGTAGCAATAGGTTCTGCAGTATCCAATTGCTTCTATGCTACGCCTGGGCAAACTACGGAAGCCAAGCGTGTGGTCGCTGGGCATATCTTAGTACATTTCTTGGGTTTTGTAATTTTGGCACCGCTATATTATACTGGTGTATACCAGTGGTTATATAACGGACTTAATGGCAATATAGTACTTACTCTTATAATAGTACATATTGTGCAGATGACCTTGCCAATTTTGTTAGTCCCTTTTGGTGGAGTGTGTGCGAAGTTTTTGCGATTAGTAGTGAGGGAAAGAAAAGGGGATACTGACCCAAGTAAAGAATTTATGTTGCCAGATACTATGATAGAAACATTCAGTACAGGGTATTTAGGTATTCTCAATTCTACAAAGAAAATATTGACTAAAGGCTCAGATATTCAAAATACCATTCTAGTACGTATCAAAGACAACAAGGATATGCGAGGGATAAATGGCGATATTCAAGGCGTGTCCAAGGCAATAAAAATTAGTAACAATGCGATTTTGCGAATGACATCTAGGATAAATTCAGATGATATACAGAAAGCGAATGTTTTGGTAAATATTTTTAATGACTTGTCGTACTTAAATGAGCGTGCAAAAAAACTATCGGCAATAGGTGCAGAAATGGTAAAAAAACCTAGATTGCTATCTAAAGAGGAAATAAACAAATTATGTGCGCTAAATGAACATTTGGCAACTCTTACAAAACTTGACATAGCATTGATTGATGATATCTTGAATGGCAAGACTATAGATAGTGAGGGTCTAAAATGTGTGCTAGAATACAACAAGGAAATATACAATATGATTCAAGAACATAGGCGAGAAGTATATGAGGGGTATCGAACTAGCAAACAATATCCAGAGGGTGATGCTTACTTTACTGCCTTGGTAAACTTTGAGACAGTAAATACAAGTCTGGAAAACATTGCAATAAAATTGGGTATCTTATCAGGATAAATGGAGGAATTATGTATAACAAAGTAACATTGCGAGAAATGGAATTAAAGGGAAAGAGAGTATTGTTGAGAGTGGACTTTAATGTACCACTTAATTCACAACTCCAAATAACCAACGATAGACGCATACGAGAGACTTTGCCTACTATTCAATATTTAATTGACAAAGGGGCAAAGATAATTATCGTGAGTCATTTGGGTAGACCTGATGGTAAGGTAGTACCTGAGTTTTCTATGAAGCCAGTAGCAGACTGTCTACGTATGCTCCTTAAGAAACCTATACTCTTATCTAGCGATGTATCAGGTACTGAGACTTACAAATTCGTTCGTTCTATGAAAGAGGGCGATATTGTAATGACAGAAAATGTAAGATTTGACCCACGTGAAATGACTAATGATGCAGAATTTGCCAAGGAACTAGCAGGAATCGCTGATGTATACTGCAATGATGCTTTTGGTACTATGCATCGTGAACACACCAGTGTATGTAAAATTGCAGAATATCTGCCTAGCTGTATAGGCTTTTTGGTAGAAAAAGAATTACAGATACTAGGTAGAGCGCTAGATAATCCAAAGCGACCATTTGTCGTTATCATCGGTGGTGCAAAAATCAAAGACAAGATAAGCCTAATAAGCAGAATGATAGATGTGGCAGATGTACTGCTAATTGGTGGTGCAATGGCATACACCTTCTTGCGTTCTGAAGGATACAATATGGGACGAAGCATTGTAGAAAAGGACAAATTGCAATTAGCAAGATTGCTACTAGAGAAGGCTCGAACCCAGCACACAAAAGTTGTCTTGCCAGTTGACCATATGGCAACAGGTGAATTTAGTTTTTCTGCAGACTCTGTATCGGTATCGACCAAAAAATTCCCTCGTACTGCAATTGGTATGGATATAGGCCCAGCTACTATTCGAGCATTTAAGCATTATATAAACAAGGCAAATACAGTATTGTGGAATGGTCCACTAGGTGTGGCAGAATTCCAAAAATTTGCGAAAGGTACTACCGAAATCGCTCAAGAGTTAGCCAATGCGAAGGCGTACACTATAGTAGGTGGTGGCGATAGTGCCAAATTTATAGAACAACTAGATTTGCAAGATAAGATTAACCATGTATCTACTGGTGGTGGCGCTATGCTAAAACTTTTGGAAGGTACTGATTTACCAGGACTTAGATATATCAAAGATAAAGCATAGGGAGGTAATGTATGCGCTATTTATTGGGAAATTGGAAAATGAATATGTCTTTGTCTCAAATTGACAAGTTTACCAATGGTATAGAGCAATTAAAACCTAATATATTCGTGGGAGTAGCCGTACCAAGTATATATTATGCTTATTGCTATAAGTTAAAGCAAAAAATGTCGGTAGGGTTACAAAATGTCAGTGAATATGTATCTGGGGCATATACTGGAGAAATTTCTGCAGGTATGCTAGAAGATGTACAAGCAGATTTTTGCTTGGTAGGTCATAGCGAGAGAAGACAGTATTTTGGCGAAACTGATGCTAGAGTGAATAGTAAACTAAAAATGCTATTATCCAAAAATATTTTACCAGTACTTTGTGTTGGAGAAACTTTGGAGCAATATGAGGCAAATGAGACGCGTAAAGTATTGAATGAACAACTTACTCAAGGCTTAGCGGGTATCACTGCTACAGATGACTTTGTCATTGCATACGAGCCTGTATGGGCTATCGGTACAGGTAAGACTGCTACCGAAGCAGAGATAGATAGCACTTGTGGGTATATAAAGGAAATTGTAAAACAAATACTAGGAAAGGAAAATATTGCGGTATTGTATGGTGGCAGTGTAAAAAGTACTAATAGTGCAGGAATTGTGAATCTACCAAATGTAGATGGCGCTCTGGTGGGGGGAGCAAGCCAAAATGCTGATGAATTTATTAAAATTTTAAATATATTCAAATAAGGGGGAGCCATAATTGAAAACAAAAAGACCAGTCCTGGGTATTGTGTTAGATGGTTTTGGTCATCGCTCATCGAAGGAGGGAAATCCTGTAAGCGAGGCAAAAATGCCATTTTATCACGCAATGCTACGTCAATTTCCTCACACTTATATTTACGCAAGTGAAGAATATGTGGGTTTGCCAAAGGGTCAAATGGGTAATAGTGAAGTTGGACATATTAATTTGGGAGCAGGTCGTGTAGTCTACCAAGATTATATGCGAATAAACAACGCTATCCGTGATGGCTCTATGGTTAAAAATCATGTATTAGACGCTATGTTTGAGAGATTATTGACAAAAGGTAAAACCTTGCATTTAGCGGGCTTGGTATCTAGTGGCGGAGTGCATAGTAGTATAGAGCACCTAAAATTTTTAATACAGTATGCGGTAAAACTAGGGGTTAAAAAAATAAAAGTCCACTGCTTTACAGACGGCAGAGATACTCCACCTGATAGTGGTATGCGCTTTGTACAAGAAATAGAGAACCTCTTGGGTAGATTGGGCGTGGGTGAGATTGCCACTATCATAGGTAGATTCTATGCCATGGATAGAGAGGATAGGTGGAATAGGACAGAGACAGCATTCAATCTAATTGTATCTGGTAAAGGTACTCGCACAAATGCTATATATGAGGCTTTTCAAAAAACCTATGAGCGTGGTATTAGTGATGAATTTATGCCACCATTTGCTATAGGAGGCTATCAGGGACTAGAACCTGGTGATGAAATGTTTTTCTTCAATTTTCGTCCAGACCGTATGCGTCAGTTGTCTAGCGCTTTTGCTACCAAAAATTTTGTTTGTTTCCCTCGCAAAAAATTTCCTAAAATTCATTGTACGGCAATGTGTATGTATGACAAAAAGCAATACAACCTGCCTTATGTATTTGGCCCAGAAATCCCTAAAGATACTCTATCTGAAAGGCTCAGTAAGATAGGTTATAGACAGTTAAAACTTGCCGAAACTACAAAATATGCGCATGTTACATACTATTTCAATGGAGGGATAGAGCACCCATACAAAGGGGAGAAGCGAATCTTGGTAGAGAGCAAGTTTATAGATAATTTCGCCAATTATCCTACTATGCGCGCCCCAGAAATTGCCAAGATTGCTGTGGAAGAATTAAACAAAAAAATATACGATTTTGTATTAATCAATTTTAGTAATTGTGATATGATAGGGCACACAGGCGATTATGATGCTTGTGTCGAAACGCTAGAAGTGATTGACAAGGCTCTCAGTAAAGTGGTAACTGCCGCTATAGAATCAGGATATACATGCATAATTACTGCTGACCATGGCAATATTGAAGATATGCGTGTAAGTAAAGGTTTTAGCACCACTCATACCACAAACCCAGTACCTTTTATCATAACAGATAAAACGATAAAACTAAAAGAAGGAAAATTCGCTCTTGACACATTCGCACCTACTGTGCTACAATTAATGCACTTATATAAACCTGCTCGTATGACAGGTGAGAGCATTATTGCAGAGGAGTAGTAAATGAGTTTTGCCCTATTGTTAAGCATTTTTGACCCATTAATTAATTGGGTTCGTTCGCTAAATAGTACTATAAAAGGTATTATTATTTTAGTAGCACTTGTGATTGCGTTTTTATGCGTGGCTAAGTGTATAAATGTAGGTAAAAACCATACCGAGCGACCTATCAAATGGCTTATTCTAGGGGTAGGTATTATATGTTTTGCAATAGCAATATTTATGGGCTTTGTATAAAAATAAAAATTTTTCTTAATTTACTTGAAAAGAGCTAACTAATATGCTATAATATTGCTACTAAAATTTTTTGTTTTGGCTATAATTATTGGAGGACTGTATGTATTTTTTTGGTTTAATGGGTGCAGCAGGTGATTTGCCGAATTGGGTTACTACGCTTTTCCCTATACTCAAGATTATTTTTGTGTCTTACATAGGGCTAGCAGCCATCGCTATCGCTGTGCTGATACTTTTACAACCTAGCAACTCGCAGGGTGGTATTACTGGTATCACAGGCACTACCGAGACTTATTATTCGCACAATAAGGGAGCTACTAAGGAAGGCCGTATGAAGCGTGCTACTATGTGGTTGGCTATTTCGGTGGTAGTAGTAGTTATACTATTCTTTGTGATTAATGCTATCTATCACCCAGAGTAATAATATGATTGATTGAAGGGAGGAAGGGGTCTTTCTCCTTTTTTATTTAAAAATTTTTTAGGAGGGAAAATGCAAGAGATTATCGACTTTATTAGGGAAAATCAATTAAATTTTAAGAATAGGACAGAACTTGCTAGAAATGTGTCTGAGGGCTTGAATATGGATTTTACTCAAGCCTATACTACTATAGGTCAAATGATAGCCGATGGCGAACTTATCGTGGAAGGGAGCGACAAGATAGCTTTGCCCGAGGCTCTAGGGCTTCGTCGTGGTGTATTGATAGGCAATAGCAAGGGTTTTGCTTTTTGTAAATTTACCGATGAAGGCGATATTCCTGATGTATTTATT
>CALWKL010000044.1 GCA_944381255.1 uncultured Clostridia bacterium
GCAAGCGACCACACGATATATGCAAAATGGTCTACTTGGCTACAAATTTTTGCATCAGGAGCGTCAAATTCTGTGTCAGCTATCAGCGAAATAAATGACTTGTATACCAAAGGTTCAGCTTTGCTAACTCCTTCAACAGGATTATATGTAAGTGCAATTTCTTTTGATAATGTAAATTGGTTTGGTATTGAATTTTATGATTTTACTATTCATGACTTAGATTTTGGGCTTTATGCTATGTACCATGCAAGTACAAAAAGCAATCGACTAGGTATAGACTTGGAATATATTGATTCTACATATTTTGACCGTGTGGGACCTATAAAACTTTATGTGACTCTATCTAGTACGCCTTATACAACGTTGCGTGCTCAATCAGGAGGAAGTGCAGACAAAACTGTACTGGTAACCTCTACTTTAGGCGGTAGTGTAACTATAATTGGCAACGATTTTGAAAATATGGGAGATAATGATACTATAACATTTGTTGCTTCAGTATGCTTGTATGGCTATAAGTTTATAGGCTGGTTTGATATAAATGACTCCATAAATCCTTTATCAACAGAAGAAAGCGTACAATTTTCTAAAAAGATGGTTTATGAACGAGTAATAGTTGCCAAATTCGTGCCTATAGAATCAAATGACGACTTTAATAGTGATAAAAATAATGTATGAAAACGGTAAATTAAATTGTTTAATTAATAAAAATATGAAAATTAAAAAAATTAAGTAAAAAATATAATAAAAATATATTTAAATTAGGTAAAAATAAAAAATTCAATAAAATTATATAAAATCTAAAAATTTAAGAAAAAAGATAATGCTAGTAGATAAGCACTATCTTTTTTTATTTATTTTACTCATTTTTTTAAAAATTTATATACTTATGTTTTTATTTTATTCTAAAGAAATTTTTCCTTTAAGTAAAGTTCTGTATTTTCTGTGCTATCTACAAGAAGCCCGTTTCCACCTAATCTTAGAATAGGCTCAATGTCTGAGTGAAAAGTGTCCCCTATAACAAAAAACTCACTATTATCTAGCAAATAATTGTTAATTATATTTCGGTAAATTTCCGATTTTAAGCAAGTATGATAGTGTTTGATAGAAGGTGAATAGATGCTTTCAAAATAAGATAAGTCTATACCCAACTTTGAGGCTTTGTAATATATATGTTCTTTTAATTCATTTGAAACGATAATAAGTTTGTATTTTTCACTTAAAGATTTCAAAATATCATTGCTAATTGTTGTTGTGCTTTTGTAAGCAGGTTCAAAAAATTGGGTAATCTTGTATTTTTCCCAATCTGGTCGATAAACAGAAAAATATTCTTCACAAATTTCTGAAAAAGATATTTTATCTTCGTTTTTTATTAAATATTTGTTATTATATACTTCCTTATCAATGTTTGCTTTTATAGTTGGACTGTAGCTTAAATTTAAAACTACCTTTTTTAAATAATCGGCATAACGCTTTTCAATGTTATTGTGATAATATAGAGTGCCATCAAAATCAAAAATAATAATTCTAATATCTTGGTAAGATAAATTTGAGTTAGTAAATTCTTTCATAGTTCCTCTAGCTAAATTTTTTTGTATTATATATTATTTTTAAAGATTTTTCAATAGAGTTATTTAAGTTTTAATTTTATAATAACATAGCAGTATTATTTTTATTATTTGTGTTATAAAAAAATCCCCTAAAAATAGGAGATTTTTGTTATTAATCTGGTGGTTTTTTGTATTTAGTTTTTAGTATTTTTTTGAGTTTTCTCAAAAAAGTACAAGTTGCGGTTTAGAACGAGCGAAATAATAAGCCATATGGTTGACAATAATACTAGAACATAAATAATTATGCTACCAGCATTGAAACCGCCGAAAATCCATTCAACAAGATTAAAATTGAAAATTCCTACTAGACCCCAGTTTAGTCCACCAATAGCCAGTATTACAAATGCAATCCAGTTGATGATATACATTCCGTTCATAAGTTTTCACCTCCGTAAAATATTATGTGTAATTCCAAGCCAAATATGAGTAAAATTTTGCTGTATAAAAATGTAAATTTTAATTTTAATATTAATAATATTATTCATATCAAAAACTGGATATTTACAAAGTTTCTTTTGCATGTTATAATAACGGCACAATTAAAAGGGGTACATATGGACAAAAAAGATAAGCAAGAATTTTTGAGGTATATTGAAGAAATGAAACAAAATGCTGACCCTTTGTATTTATTGATGGAGTCAGCCTTATCAAATGCAGAGGCTGGAGATAATTTTTCTCAAATTTGCGTAGATGTATATTTGAATATGTTTAGATTATCTAAAATATATTTATCATTTTATTCTAGTGTGGCTCATTGTACTGCCTATCATATCACATACAAAGACAACATTGAGGAGTTCCAACGCGCTTTTTGGGGAAATCCTATAGGCTTCGATAAGGCTATTAATGAATTTAATAAGAAGTATGAAGCTGTGTATAAAACGGCTCGCGGATTAAATGAAGAGCATAAGAAAATTCGCAAAACTAGTGAAATAAAGGTAAAAAAATTCACAAAAGAAGATTTTGTTAGCGATGATGATGGTTTACTTGAATTTTATAAACAAATAGGAATTAGCCAACAGCAAGTTTATGAAGAGGGTAAGCCTTTGACATTTTTAGATTTAAAAAACAAAGTCTTTAATATATTCGATGAAAATGGGCTGCAAATGGACAAAGAGCTCACTCAAGTGCGTAGCACTATGAAACAAGATTTTCAATTAGGAGAACTAGCTCGGGGCGTGATTGTTAGCTCTAAGGCTGATAATGTAATTCAAATGAATAGAGGTGGTGAGTAATCTATGAAATATAATACAGATGAATTATTAGAAGAATATGGCAAGCAGTTAGAAAATTTTTCAAAAGCAGTATATAATGATTTTTTATTTTGCTTGACTTTGGCAAAAGGTGGAGATATTCATGCTCAAAGGCAATTAAAAGCTACTATTTGTTTGCTAAAACTAGAAAAAATTGTCCAAAAATTTAATGATGAAATCTCTGCATGCGAATTTATCCATAGTAATTATGAGAGAGAACTAGAAGCATTAAAACAAGTAATGTGGGGTCAGCCAGAGACTTTTAGAAAATTGATTGAAGTCAAAAACAATAAATACTTAAGTCATTATAAGAGCGCCATGAGTTTAAAAAAAGAGTATATTTCTATTTCTAATGAACGCATAAGTTTGCTTAAAGTATTTTATCGTAAATGGCCAAGTGGCAAGAATATAGAAAACGAAAGAGTTGATATTAAATATAAAGAACTAGAGTTTGATGAAGAACTTAAATCTAAGACCAATGCAGAAGTCATAAAGGAAGAACAAGGTAATCTAGAGAAAATAGTTAAAGATATGGAAAATCAAATTTCTGTTGTGCGTAAACATATGAATAATGATATAAATGACAGTAAAAATGCTATTGAAGCAGTGGAGATGTCAGTGCCTAATACCAAAAGCAATAGCCAAGAGCAATCTTAAAAAATAATAAATTTAGTGATATAACTACATAAAAAAGAAGCAAATTTTAGAAAAATTGCTTTTTTTTAATGTTTTTAGCCTTTTTAATAAAAATATTTTTCGTATTAAAAATTTTATTTTAATTTTCAATTTTTTTTGTGTTGAACAGTATTAATAAAATTTAATTTAAATGGTTTATAATTTTTTATTTTTTCTTATATTTCGCTTAATTAATTCGTAAAAAAGCATATATAATGCGTATCCTACTGCAAATATTGGAGCGATTACCCAAATTGTAAGAGGTGTGTCATCTATTACTGGAGAATTTATGTAAAAAGCTGTGTTTATACCCAAAACAAAAATTAAAAATGTACCCAAAGTGATATATGCTAAAAAACCAATAACTAGATTCTTCCACTTTTTGTAATTTGGAGTAAACCAACCTATCACTTGTACTAAAATACATATGTACAAACTGAGAGCATGATGCATTAGTCCAGAAAAGGTAATCGGGTGAAAAATTGAATCATATGTTTTTATAAAAGTAGGGTATAAGATAGTGCCAAGTCCGCCCACAAAGGTAAAGTAGACTACGAAATGCAAAATATCATTGTCTTTTTTACCAAGTAAAATTGCAAGAGATAAAACTAAACTATCAAGTCCACAGAAAGAATTTGGAATTATTTTTCTCCAATCATTGCTCGTTACTGCGATAAAAATTCTGTTGCACACTATAGCACAAAGTAGCAATAATGCAAAAATTTTGACAGTGATGAATTTAGCTTTTTCTGATTTTACAAACTTGTAAATCAAAATTAAACTTACAATAGAAACAATAAAAAATATTATTAAAAATATTATATGTTCTTTCCCAAAAATTGTTGGGTTCATAGTTAACTCCTATACTTAATAGTATATCATAAAAAGCATAAATATGCAAATATAAAGTATGAAATTTTTAATAATTACATTACTAATTCTAGTGTAAAAGTGTTTTAATATGTATTAATCCTATAAGGATAGTGATAATTTTTAAATATATAGTAATAAAATAATATATCTGTAAATATATTAATTTGTATTTTAATTTAAAACCAATTTATAATAATATTCGTTTTTATAAATATTTATTACTAAAAAATATTTATTATTTTTTAATAAAGTAGTTGCTTAAAATAATTAAATTTAATATTTTTTTTGTATTTTTTTCTTATTTTAAATTAATCATATTAAAGTGAAATGCTATTCTTTTTGGCAAAGTATTTTTCCATAT
>CALWKL010000045.1 GCA_944381255.1 uncultured Clostridia bacterium
CTGGCTTCTGATTCAAAAGCTAGAGGAGGCGCAGGAGTAATATACAAAGATGGCGAAAATTTTTGTGTAATACTCGCAGTTTATCCAAACAAAGAGTATGCTACACAAGTAATCAGCCAATTACAAGCACAAAATATAGACGCTAGTTATCACGAACTAAAAATAAAAACTCTAGCACTTAATAATATGAATGATACAGAAATCACTATTGCTCAAAATATTCATTCAAAATATTTGGAAACGCTACTCAGCCTATACACCTTGTCGTGCGATTTGGATACTGACAAAATTTCTCAAAGTACAGCGCTAATGCGAATCAGCGAATTAGCCCTTTTGTGGGAACAGCGAACACAAAGCATAGCACAAAAAATTGACCCAAGCGCCACAAGTGAAACGGACAATGAGGCACATATTTTGTACCCTACTTACAATCTTGCCTTGTATGTAACTAGCCAGCTTAAATACCTCGCCACTGAAAACACTTATCAAACCAGCCTAAAAACTTTTATTAGTGTAATCAGACAAATTAACTATATGCTGTGCACTATTTAATAGTGAAAAGTTTTTAAAAAACTACTCTATTAAACTTTATTTTGACTTAAAATAAATCGGTAAAGAAAATAAACTATCTACTAAAAACCAAATAAAGAACAAAATTCTTCTTTTACTTTAAAATTTTTAATAAAAATTAAAAAATTGCTAAATAAATATTGACACATTTTAATAAATATGGTACTATATTTAGGCATCTTGAAATTTTAAGATGCTTTTGCATTATTGTTGCTTGTACTTGCGCCCATAGCTCAACAGGATAGAGCAACACCCTTCTAAGGTGAAGGTTGGGGGTTCGAGTCTCTCTGGGCGCACCATTCCAGACACAATGCGTTGTTTGGTCGCCGCATTTTTTCTACGGCCGAGGGATTTTGACCCGCTCTATATGCAGAAGTAAACTTTGTACAATCCTCTTGTATGGTGGATATAGCTTAGTTGGTAGAGCGCCAGGTTGTGGCCCTGGAGGTCGTGGGTTCGAGTCCCACTATTCACCCCATTTCTCTCTTTATGAGGGGCGAAATTCGTGAGGATTTCACAAAATAAAGTATTTTACTTTATTTCGTAGGGGTATCGCCAAGCGGTAAGGCACTTGACTCTGACTCAAGCATTCGAGGGTTCAAATCCTTCTACCCCTGCCAGTGCGTGCTGTCCCACTACATTTGTAGAGCCGCACTACTTAGGGGTGTCGCCAAGCGGTAAGGCACTAGATTTTGATTCTAGCATTCGTAGGTTCAAATCCTGCCACCCCTGCCAAAGGGAGGCATATTGCCACCCTGTATGGCCCGTTAGCTCAGTAGGTAGAGCACTTGACTTTTAATCAAGTTGTCCCGCGTTCGAGTCGCGGACGGGTCACCATATTTTTGGCTAAAATAAAGGCTTTTCGGCAATTTCGAGGAGCCTTTATTTTTTTGCTTTTTGACACAGTTTATATAAAATTTGGCAACAAAGCTGTGTCAAAAACTGTGTCAAATTTGATAAACTAAACCTTAATAGAATTATTATATTAACCTTTTAACTTAATAAAGTTTTTAATGCGCTAAAATGAAATTATAATTTTATTTAATATTAAATTTTTACAACAAAAAAGCACCTTAAAGTTTTAATCTTTTAGGTGCTTTTTTAGCATACTATTTATTAAATTAAAATAATTTTTTTAAATAAATTATTATTTATTATTTTTCGCTTTGTATTTAGCCACAGCGCGCTTGTCATGGTCTAGTATTACCTTACGAAGTCGGATAGATTGTGGAGTTACTTCAAGCAACTCATCATCATTCAAAAATTCAATTGCTTTTTCTAGGCTCATTATTTTAGGTGGAATCAATCTCAAAGCATCATCGGAAGAACAACTACGCATATTGCTAAGTTGCTTGCGCTTACAAACATTGACTACCAGGTCATCTCCTCTAGGGTTTTCTCCTACTATCATACCGCCATACACTTTGTCGCCTGGTTTTACAAATAAGACTCCACGCTCTTGTGCATTGGCAAGCCCATAACCTATACACTCTCCAGCCTCATGAGCTATCAAGGCACCACAAACACGGCGCTCAATATCACCTTTATAATAATCATATCCATAATGCACACTACTCATAATCCCCTCACCATGAGTATCGGTCAAAAATTCTGATTTGTATCCAAATAAGCCACGACTAGGTATCAAAAATTCCAATCTAGTACGGCTACCCTGAGGCTTCATCTCTACCAATTCACCCTTGCGGATACCCATCTTACTCATTACAGTGCCTACAGAATCTTCTGGCACGTCTACGACTAGACGGTCTATTGGCTCCATTTTTTTGCCATTCTCATCTTCTTTGAATAATACTTTTGGCATAGATACTTGAAATTCATACCCTTCACGGCGCATATTCTCAATCAGGACAGACAAATGCATTTCGCCACGGCCACGCACTCTAAAGGCATCTGTGCTATCAGTGTCTTCTACTCTAAGAGAAAGGTCTTTGATAGTCTCACGATATAAGCGCTCACGCAAGTGTCTACTGGTAACGAATTTACCTTCTTTGCCAGCGAATGGGCTGTCGTTTACCATAAAAGTCATTTCTACACTTGGCTCGCTAATTTTTACAAATTCAAGTGGGCTAGGTACGTCGACATCGCACACTGTATCACCTATCATAATATCAGTTAGACCAGCGATACATACTATTTCACCTGCGCTACAACTCTCCACCTCAGCCTTCTTCATACCATCGTACACGAATAACTGCTGGACACGCACTTTACTAATTTTTTCTGGGTGGTAGAAATTAGTAATTGATACCATTTGACCTACTTTTATACTACCATTTTGGATTT
>CALWKL010000046.1 GCA_944381255.1 uncultured Clostridia bacterium
TCGGCGGATACTATACCCAAGAGGGTGGTAGAGGTACACAATACTATACAGCCAGTATGACAAGTGCAAAGGACTGGACAGAAGCAACGAATATAACACTATATGCAAAGTGGACAACAACAATTGCTCTTAATATGGACGGAGGTTCTGGGGGTACGTCTTCAATTGTAGTAACCTATAATGCACCAATGCCAGATGCTACAGCACCTACTCGTACAGGGTACACTTTCGGTGGATACTATACCGAGAGTAATGGTAACGGAACACGCTTCTACACAGAGAAAATGGAAAGCGCGCAGGACTGGAATGTAGCAGTAAACACCTCACTATATGCAAAGTGGGTGGCAAGGCAATACGTAGTAACTTTTGAATACAACGGTGCAACGGAAGGCAATGAGATAGAGAGCAAAAACGTAAGTTTTGGGAACTTCTATAGTGATTTGCCAAGTCCTAGTAAGGCAGGTTCAAGTTTTGCTGGCTGGTATCTAGAGAATACTTTCCAAACGCCAATTACTAGTACTACAGTAGTTAGTACAGCAAGCGACCACACAATATATGCAAAGTGGTCTACTTGGCTAATACTGCACGTCACCGGTACTAGCAATAGCGTAAGTTCTATAAGCGAGATAAATGCACTGTACACAAATGCCACAGTAGATATCTATCCTGCGACAGGGCAGTATGTTTCAAGCATATCTTTTGACAATGTAAATTATTACACAATTAGTTATACAGAATATACTTTTGCTAATTTGTCTTTTGCGCTAAAGGCGTCTTATTATGCAAGTATTTATTCAAATGTTTTAGGTTTGGATTTTGAACATATTTTCCGAAATTATTTTGATAATAACGAAGCTATTCATGTCTACCTAGTTATGCAAGATACCCCATACGAAAGATTAATTACTTCAAGTGGTGGCACTAGTGTGCAGGGGGTCGCTGTGGGGGCTACTTTTGGAGGAACTGCTTATATTTCTGGATATGATTATGATAATATGAGCGATGAGGATACAGTTACCTTGGTGGCTAAAGTTACTCAAAATGACTATCGTTTTGTAGGTTGGTTTGCGGCAGATAATATGGGGTTGTGCTTGTCAACAGAAATCTCTGCCACATTAAAAAAATCTATAGTTTATGAACGTCAAATTATAGCTAAATTTGAAAAAATTGAGGCTAATCCTAATATGAATGATGATATGAATAACCCTTAATAAAAGTAGTTTAATTTATTACCCAGATGTCCAATAAGAAGTAATTCAATTTAAATTTGAGAGTAGAATAATTTTATAATCAATATGATACAATCTAAAGTGTAAATGGGGGCAATTTATATTGTTTTTAATAAAAAAGCATATACTATGCGTAAAATTATAATGCATAGTATATGCATAGTACTATAAAAAACTAAAAGTAATTATTATAAGCATATTAAATAAATTAGTATTTTAATAGGAATACAAATGAGGAGAGTGAAAATGACAAAAAAGTTTTGGTGGTTGACTGGGATTTTTGCGGGAATTACTTTTGTATGTTTTTTGATAATATCAATCGTAGTATTTACCAATGGCTTGGCACCACTCGGAGTCGATACCGCTATAGCTAATTGGGCTTATTCTGCTAGAGGTGAGAAAGGAGGAGTAACATACTGGTTCTTTAGAGTAGTAACGGAACTGGGGTATACATACTTTATAGTTGCTTTGGTTGTATTGATGTTTGTACTGTGGCGGGCTAGACTCAAGGCTTGGTTCTTCGGTGGTACTATCTTAGCAACATGGATATTGCAAAAAATTGTAAAGGCAATTATTATGCGCCCTAGACCAGATGAAACTATGTGGTGGATGAGTGAGGGTTCTAGTAGTTTTCCTAGTGGTCATTCAATGATGGTGGCTGTGGTATTTGTATTACTAGCATATTTTGTGATTACTTCTCCTGCGGTAAAAACATGGATAAAATGTACAGTTTCTGCTTTCTCAAGTTTTGCGATTTTAATCGTACCTATCAGTCGAATAATCTTGGGAGTGCATTATTTTAGTGATGTACTAGGTGGGCTGATGCTCGGCACATTTATGGCAATAATAGGAATAATGGTTTATAAAGTAGTCGAAAAATATATGTCAAGTCATTCAAAACGTACTGCAAAAATAAATCAAAATGTAGAAAACATAATGAATACTCAAGATAATAATAAGCAAGAGCTCAAATTTTTGCAGCCTACGACTAGTGAAATAAATTCTGAAGTAACTATGGATATAGCAAAAGATAAAAAAGATAAAACTTATGATAATGAAAATAAGTAAAATAGAAAACTTTATTATTTAAATTATTGTAAATATGAACTTATCTAACACTAAAACTTTATAATTGGTAAGAATTATTTAAGTTCAAATAAAAATAAAAAACCTCTAGTCAAGGTCAGTACCTTTTGAAACTAGCAAAAAAAACTCAAAATAAACTTGAGTCCTTTTTATATTATACTACTAACGTTTAGATAATCTTATAGTTTATCACCATTAAAGATAATGTCATTTCCAACATTTATTTCTTCAATCAAGTTCTTTTTG
>CALWKL010000047.1 GCA_944381255.1 uncultured Clostridia bacterium
CAGGTAGTTCGGGAAATAATGAAGAGAATAATAGTGAGTCTAATGAATCTAACGAGGACAACAATGCAGTAGAAACTCCGCTTGAACCGATTGACATCACTCCTAGATTGAGGGAAGATACATTTTGCTACAACAATAGATTACCTACACTAGATATTTATTTTGAAGGTGCTGATGAAGATATAGACTTTTCTATAGAAAACTTGAACAATGCTAATGTGGGCGATTATGAAGTACGTGTGGTTTTGACTAATACAGATAAGTACGTGCTTTCTACTGATACACTAAATTTTTCTATTACTCCTTATATAATTGATATTACTTGGACCAATACTGATTTAATTTATAATGGTCAGCAACAATGTCCTACTCCTAGTTACACTTTGCCTGATTTTGCTCCTGATACACTTGTAGAATATGGTGGTTATGGTATTAATGCTGGCGAGTATATAGCTTTTGCTCAATTACAGGACAATCAAAACTTTGCTCTAAACAATGCTACCAAGCATTATACTATTGCAAAAAGAACGGTAGAGATAAATTGGCCAGATAAGACAGAGTATACTTTTGATGGAACTTGTCATTATCCCGAAATAAATTTTGAAATACAAAATCTGCAAGAAAATTTTGAGTACCAAATGATTGTAGAAAAGGGTGAACCCTTAAATGTTGGTGATTACACAGCTCGTGTCTCTTGTGAAGATACTGATAATTATAAAATTGTTAATCCTGAATTTTCCTATAGGATAGTACCATATGTACTAAATGTAAAATGGGGCGAAAGTAACCTGGAATACAATGGTAAAGTGCAATTTCCTGAGTATGAAATTAGTTATCCTAGTTTTTATTCTGGGGCAACGATAGATGAAATCGGTGCTGGCGTAGATGCACAAAAATATACTGCGCAATTATTTATTAATGATAATAATTTTACTCTTGATAAATCTACTAAACCTTTCGAAATTTTGCCATATTTTATACAAATAAACTGCACCGAAAACATCTTGACCTATTGCGGAGAACCTCAGTTGCCAAGAATAGAGTATACAGTGCCAGAAGCCTCTAATGCTAAAATAACACTAAGTGGCGCAAATATTGATAAGGGTATTTATGAGGCAAGTGTAAACTTGGAAAGTGAAAATAATTCAAATTTTACTCTATCTCTTACAAAAATTGATTATGAAATATTATCATATGAGATTCCAATAACTTGGGGCGAAGACGAGCTTATCTTTAATGGTTTATCCCAAGTACCTAGTTTTACTACTCCAGACTTGCCTATCTTTGCAAGTGAAATAAACATCGAATATACAAATAATGCAATTTTGGTAGGGGAATATTCAACTGAGTTGTATATTGCTAATGATGATAGTGAAAATATTGTTTTGACAAACAATTCGATTGAATTTAAAATTGTGCCAGCACAAGTTAATATTACTTGGCTAGATGATGATTTTGTATACAATGGAAAGACTCAGTTACCGCTTTATTTAATCGATGCAGATTATGTAAAAACTAGTGATTATGAGATAAGAGGGGACGGTATCAATAGTGGAGATTACACTGCAGAAATTATTAGTAAAAATGATAATTTTATCTTCACAAATAATCAATTTAAATTCACTATACAAAAATTTGAAATTGAATTAAATTGGCAGGATACTGAGTTAATTTATAATGCTAAGTTGCAAAATCCTGCAGTTATGTATCAAAAATTAGAATTTATGAATGATATAGATGTTATTGTAAATGGTGCGCAAATCAATGTAGGAGAGTATTTAGCCAAAGCTCAAATTATTGGTAAAAATTCAGATAATTTTGAATTAAAAAATAATGAAGTTAATTACAATATTAGTGCTAAAAATATCGAAATTATATGGGATAATTTAATTACAACTTATAATGGTAATCCGCAGAAACCAAACTTTACTACAAATGAAAAGTTTGAAGAATTAATCTTATATTGTCCAGAATATACTGATGCTGGTACATATGATTTGGCTATAGAATGTGAAAATACAAATTTTGTATTACAAAATGCAACTAAAACTTTTTGTATTCAACCACAATCAATAGATGTAGAGTGGGGTAATAGCGTATTTACATATGATGGTTGTGAACACCTACCTACAGCTTCTTTTGGAGCAGTTTTACTAGAGGTGGTGGGTGCCCAAACTAATGCTGGAAACTATACTGCAGAATGTAGAAGTTTGGATAGTAATTACATTGTAAATAATAATAAGCAAGAATTCACGATATTAAAATATGTGGTAAATGTAACATGGAGTGGTGATAATTTTGTTTACAATGGTAAACCTCAGTCGCCCCGTCCTAGTTATGATTTGCCAAATTTTGCTTCAATGAATGATTTTGAAGTAATCGGTATAAATACCCAAGCAGGTACTGGATACAAGGTTAAGGTCAACAGCATAAATAGTAATATCCAAGTAGAGAATGATACTTGTACATACGATATCGCTCCAGCGACTATTATGCTAGATTGGGAAAATGTTGAATATGTCTATAATGGTGAGTATATTTATCCGCAATTTAATTATGAAAAGACCGATTTAAATAGTAATGTCAAGTTTGAGTATTTAGGTGTAGGCCGTGATGCTAATACTTATACCACTACAGTAAATTCTTTAGATAAAAATTTCGTGTTAGAAAATAATAGTTTTACTTATACAATTCAGCCATACGAACTAAATGCTAGTTGGATAGTAGATGAGTATAAATTTAATAACCAGCCTATTGCTCCAAAGATAGTGGTAGAATTTCCAGAATTTGCTACAGATGTTTCGGTAATTCAGACGCAATACGGTACTGATGTAGGAGATTATACCGCGATAGCAAAAATTTATCAGTTTGGGGAGGAGAGTACTAACTTTAAGTTAGTAAACTACTCTTGCCCATTTGAGATAAAGCCTTATGTACTAGACTTAATATGGAGTAACACAAGCCTTAATTATAATGGCGCAATTCAACAACCTAAGGCTGAGTTTTTGAATGTAATAGACTTCTCTAAGTTGCCTAGCATTACTATAACTGGTGGGGCAGTGTCTGTAGGAAAATATGTAGCAAAAGCTACACTAAATACCGAGAATTTTACCTTATCGAACCCGACTGTTGAATATATTATCTTGCCTCAACTAGTAGAATTTGTGTGCGAAGATATAGAAGTGGCTATAACTACACCTGATTCAATTATTCTAGACAATATCGAGGTTAAGACGGCTTCAAAAGAGTATGTAGATTTACCAGATGGTCTAAGTTATGTAATCGGTTTTTCTATAGAAATGGAAGATAACTCTATTGAGACAATGGAATTAAATTTCAATGGCGAGACAAGTAATGAATACTTAATTAGAATAAGCCTAACAGAAGATTTTGTGGTGCCAGATGATGCAGAAATGTATCTTTTGAATGATAATTGTACCAAGTTAAACTGGCAACTAAATGGTAATATAATTACCTTTTCTACTGATAGTTTAGGTGTAGTTTGCTTGGCTGAAACGGTAGATGCTGAGTTTCCAAGTTTCGTTTTGTTGACTACGGCAATTCTTGTAATTGCTTTGGTATTTACTACTGTCGCAGTAGCCCTTATAAAGATAAGAAATTCAAAAATACGAAAAATAAAAATTGATAAAAAATAAGAGAAAATTCTAAAAAATTAATAAAAAAACACTATTTATTTTATTCAAACTAGAATAAATAGTGTTTTTTCTTTTGTTTTATTTAACTTTTAATAAAATTTAATATTCAAGTAATTTTTTTATAAATAATTCTAAATTTAGTACTAAATACCAAGTGTCCAAGGTAATATGATACCATTTAATAAATCAGCTACTAAATTGTATATCCATTCTGTTATAGGATTATTTGACAAAATCTTAACAAATTCGGTGCCAAAAGAAGGAGCGGTAGGAGAGAAAATATATATTATAGATAATATGAGTAAAATAGTTATGATGGCCTCTATTAAGCCTAAAATAGCACCAAATGAACGGGCTATCCAGCCGTATACTCGTTTTCTATTGATTGCTCGTATAAAAGAGCA
>CALWKL010000048.1 GCA_944381255.1 uncultured Clostridia bacterium
AGCAAAACAAGTTGCAGGTGAATAAAAAATGAAAGACTATTCGTAGTCTTTTATTTTTTTGTTAAAAACATTTGCCAAAATGCTAATTTATTAGTAAAATATGGGTATATCATTTTTTAGGAGAAGAAAATGTTGAGTGAATACGATACAAAATTGTATGATAATTTATCTACTAGTTTACAGAAGAATTTGGATCACTTTAATTCAGAATTAAATTCTGTACGAGCAGGTAGAGCCAATCCAAGACTCTTGGATAAGATTATGGTAGATTATTATGGTACCATGACACCATTAAATCAAATGGCAAATATTAGCGCCCCAGACCCTCGTACTATTGCGGTATCTTTGTGGGATATTAGTATGCTTAAAGAAGTATTGAAGGCTATACAAGCTAGTGATTTGGGTCTAAATCCTAGTGATGACGGTAAAGTTATTCGCCTTTTTGTCCCTGCACCTACCGAAGAGCGTAGATTGGAATTGGTAAAAATGGTGCGCAAATTCGCAGAAGACACTAGGGTCAATATGCGTAACTGCCGTAGAGATTGCCTAGATGAATTTAAAAAATTAAAAAAAGACAGTCATATTACTGAAGATGAATTGAAGACTGCTGAGGCAGAAGTACAGAAAATACTTAACAAATTCATTGACAAAGTAGAAGATGTCCTCAAGGCAAAGGAAAAAGAAATTACTGAAATCTAGTAAGATAGTGTATTTTATTTTAATAAAAGCATATAGTACTTTTAATGATTAATTTCTAAAATTATGGTAAACATTAACTAAAAGGAGTAGCGATGGAGGCAAAAAAAGTAAAAATAAATAAACGATTAGATCTTGCTCGCTTGCCTCAACATATCGCTATCATAATGGACGGCAACGGCCGTTGGGCAACTAGGAGAGGTTTACCACGTAATATGGGGCATAAAGCAGGTTGCGAAAATCTAAAGGTAATAGTACAACATATCTATGATTTGGGTATAAAGTGTGCTACTTTTTTCGTGTTTTCTACCGAAAACTGGCGTAGACCAAAGGAAGAAATAGATGGGATTTTTGCAGTAGTGCGTGATTATCTCAATGAAGATGGAGATGATTTTGTAAAAAAAGGCGCTCGCATTATTGTTTCTGGCGATTATAAAAAATTGCCTGCAGACATTGTAGAGACTTTTGAACATTTGATAGATAAGACAAAGGACTGTACTAAGTTTACCCTTAACCTTGCAGTAAATTATGGCGCGCGTGATGAGATGCTGAGAGGCATAAATATGGTGGTAAGAGAGGGTAGGGAGCTTGCAAGCCCAGATGAATTTGAAAAATACTTATATTCGAGTGGTTTGCCTCCGCTTGACTTCGTCATTAGGACAAGTGGAGAACAAAGATTGAGCAATTTTATGCTTTGGCAGTTGGCGTACAGTGAGTTGTATTTTACTCGCACTTATTGGCCGTCTTTTTCACCAAAAGAGTTGCAACTTGCTTTGATTGATTTTCAAAAAAGAAAGAGGCGTTTTGGCGCTGTATAAAAACATAGGAGAAAATTTATGGGGAAAAAGGAAGAATCAAACGAAAACAAGTCAGTTTCTGCGACAATCAATACACCAGCAAATTTTGGCCCTAGAGTACTTTGGGGAGCAATAATTCTTGCTGTATTAGTTGCGTTTTTTGCATTGAGAATTCTTAGCGCATATGTATTTGATGTCTTGATTGCCGCCTTGATGGTAGCGTGTGCTTTGGAAGTAGAGAATGTATTACACAAGATGAATAGGCCTACGCACACTGTTATCGTGGCATTATATCCTATATTGTGCTTTTTGATTACTTTGTTAGTTGCAAATTCTGAGGCTAACGCTGGAATTTGCGTATTATCTATGGTACTTGCAATTTTAGTGCTTGGTGTAATAATTTTTGCCTTTCCTTTGATATTTGCAAAATTAGGTAGAAAGCAAAAAGATAGGGACGAGTACAAAGGGTCATTAATTAGTTATTCTTTTACAAAAGCAATCAACACAATGTTTGTTTGCTTGTGGCCTAGCTTCCTCTTCGCTTTTGCTTTTATGATTAATCATTATGATGGAGTCAGTCTATCTAGTGTAGTGAATGCATATTCTACCGCAGAAATGGGGGTAAACTTTGGACTTTTGGGTCTAGTGCTACTATTTGCTACTACAATGTTTGCAGATACTTGTGCAATGCTAGCAGGCAGATTTATCGGTGGACCAAAGATAAGTCTAGCTAAGCTTGGACCTGGGAAATCTTGGACAGGCCTAATAGGTGGAATTGTTGGAGCATGTATTGCTAGTATAATTGTTTACTTCATCTTCAACGCCTTTTATGGCTACAGCACTTTGTTTGCTTCATTGGGTATAAATGTTGGAATATTCTTGCTAGGTGGCTTGTTCTGTGGTATATTTAATATGGCAGGCGACATCTTTAGTTCGTTCTTTAAGCGTAGAGCAGTGGTAAAAGATTTTAGTCAACTAATACCTGGGCACGGCGGAATTATGGATAGATGCAATGGCTTGCTAGTAAATTCCGTATTTGTATTTATTTTCTTTATCATACTATTCGGTTAGTATGAATAATATAGAATGCGGGGCATAGAACCCGCATTACTTTTTCTGGAGGTTTTTGTGTTAAGTTTGTTGGCTTCATTTGCAAGTGTGATGACAACTGTGGGATATGTGCTTTTGGCACTTCTTGTGCTATTGGTAATGATTACCATACACGAAGCCGGGCACTATACTATGGGCAAAATTTTTGGCTTCAAAATTAACGAATTTGCTATTGGTTTTGGAAAAGCGATATTTAAGCGTACCCTAAAATCAGGCGAAGTCTTTAGTATTCGTATTATCCCTTTGGGTGGTTATTGTGCTTTTGCTGGTGAGGACGAAGATGACAATGACCCAAATGCTTTTAATAATAAGGCGCCATGGAAGCGTTTGATAGTCCAATTCGGTGGCGTGCTGTTTAACTTTTTATCTGCTATTATATTTGCTTTTATTCTGTTGGTCGCATTTGGCTACGACATACCAAGAGTTTCTAACATTAATCAAGATTTCCAAGATGCAAGTGTATTGCATACCAACGATGTTATCCGTGAAATAGATAACAAAGGTATTAATTTCGTAACTGGCGATACTGCTAATAATTTGCTAAATAACTTCTATGTAAATATGACCGAGGAAGAGAAGGCAGACTACGAGACTGTTTCGATAGATGGTAAGGAATACAAGAAGTATAATAATCTAGCTCTAACTGTGGAGAGAGATGGAGAACTCTTAGATATAATGGTTAATTTTTATGTCCACACAACAGAGCAGATTGATGGCTCGACTACCGATACCATATATGTAGGTTTTAGTACCACTCCATATAAGCATAATTTTGTGGAGGGACTTGCTAGGTGTGTGCCACTTGCGGCAGGTTTTGCTTGGCAAGTACTAGTATTTTTGTGGATGCTGATTACTGGCGGAGTAGGTATTGCTGATATTGGTGGACCATTTACCACTATCTCTACAATTGCAGAATTTTCACAGGCGAATATTGCAAATCTATTTGTGTTCTTGCCATTTATCGCTGCTAACCTTGCAATATTTAATATTCTACCTATACCTGCGCTTGATGGTTCACGCATGGTGTTTACCACAATTGAGTGGATTCGAGGGAAACCTGTCAATCGAAAGGTAGAGGGGTATATTCACATGGTGGGAATGCTTGTATTATTCGCACTTGTGATTTTTGTCGACATTTATCACTTATTTATTTAGGAGAAAATTTTGGATATTTTACACAAGATTATAGAACTAGGATTTAATGAAAATAGGCTAAAGCTTGATGAAGCCACATTTAATACTCAAAAAGATGAGTTGACAATAAGTTTTATTTATCCTGAGACAGAGCCTTTGTCTACAGAGGACAAGGAAAAGATTAACTCTCTTATCCATTCATCATTCGAGGGTATTTGTGCAGTTGCTGTTAAGTATAACAAGAGTTGCTTTGATACCGAAGTAATTTATGAGCGAATTGAAGAGTACTTGGACAAATTTTATCGAGTGCTAAAAAGCGAAGTAAAGCGTGAGGACATCACTATAAATAATCTAGATAGCAGTCAAGGTATAGAAATAGTATTCGATTGTGATGAATTGAGAAAACAAGTGCTTATGAACAAACAATTTGATACTGATTTAGCAAATTATCTTATGAGAAAATTTTTTGTCAATTTTACTGTCAAATTGGTAGCGACTAGGGCAATGGCTGATTTGGCTGATTTGCGTGAATCAATGCCAGAAGTTGATACAAGTCTAAGTGATGCCCTTGCAAAAGAAAGCGAAATTAACAAAATGGATGTTGAAATTGGTGAATGCTTTTATGGAAGATATACCTCAGGGAAAGTCGACTTTATCGCCGATTTGCCAGGTGATGACAAAGCAGAAGTCTTGGTCGCTGGAGTGATTACCAATCTTGCACTTAATACTTTTCAATCAAAAACAAAACTCGATGGCAATCCTATAGAACGAAAGAAATTGTCGTTTACCCTTACTGACCCTAGTGGCTCTATTGAGGTCGTAATATTCCCTCAAGATAAATTTCTACATTCACTCGAGATTTTAAAAGATAGTATGAGTGTGGCTGTCGGCGGTAATCTAAGTATTTTTAAAGAACGAAAGAATTTGAGAGCAAATAGCCTCTCCAAATGTGAAATATTTACAAAAGAACTCACTAGAGTGTATCGTAAAGTCAATGACAAATATCACTTTGTACAGCCTCAGCCAGTAACAGAGACACAGCAAATGGACTTGTTTAATCTTAATGCAAAAACAACTGATTATTGGGATACCCATGATAGTGTAGTAGTATTTGACTTGGAAACTACAGGTTTTGATTCTCGAAATTGTAAAATTATTGAGATAGGTGCAGTCAAGATTGTAAAAGGTTCTATAGTAGAAACCTTCCAAACACTCATCAATCCTATGATAGAAATACCAGCAGAAATCACA
>CALWKL010000049.1 GCA_944381255.1 uncultured Clostridia bacterium
ATAATATATGCATAGTACCTTATTTTTTAGTTATTTTAAATAATAAATCAGACTTTTATTTTAACTATGTTTGATTAATCTACAAATCGCAATAAAAAATACCCAGAGAAATAAGTCCTAATGGGTACTTTTTTATTTGAAATATTTATTAAAATAATTGTTAAAAAATAATTAAAAATTCAAAAAAATATCTTTTTATATACTCTTATTTATTTCTGCTGAGAATTCTTGCATTCTGCTCCTACGCTATCAGCATCACGGAAATTTCCTTCTTCTTGTATTACTCTTAAATTAGAATATTGCTGTTGTGAAATAATTTCTTTGAAAGTGCTGATTTGCATTTCTTTTAAATTCTCATCAAAATTCTTTGCATTGTGCAATACTTCTGGGTTCAGCGAAGTACGAAGATAGTTGATTACCTTGAAATAAATCATATCATCATCATTGTTGGTTGCTATACGATAATTGCTGATTCGTTTTGCAGTGGTAACAATATCACGGGCGCAATCCTTCCTCAAATGCAGAGTCTCAGCTATATTGAACTCATAAGTTTCATTAGTATTTACTGTAAAGAAGCTTGCATTTGTTTTAGTTAAAGCCTCAAAGATTAATTGAGCTTTATGAAAATTAGTAGCTCTGTTATTAAATACCCTTTTACTAAGATTTTCCTTTGATAATGCACGATATTCGGCTTCGCTAAGGCACAAGGTCTTTGACTGTTGGATTACCGACCTACCCAAAATAAAATTGGTCATAACTTCGGACATTCTAACTTGAATATTGTTGTTGATATCCTGCATAAAAAGAATAGCATCGATAAGATGGTTGTCGCTATGCAGTAACCAAATATTTCTCTCTAACCTTGATAAATTTAGGAAAAACTCCAAATCAATAGCATCAATTAAACTAATCTCTCCTAAAGCCATTAAATCACGCACAAGCTTGTGTTTAAAAATATTCTCTGTACTATTACCATTCTTCTTAATTTTCTTGCGCATTGATACAAAAAATGCTTCTCTCTCTTGGGTTATTTGGGTAATTGGGTCTACTCTTGCACTCTTGAACATTCTTCCATCAGCGCCGTGATCATCATCGATGATCTTGAATTCTTCCTCGTTCATGATTCCTCCAAAAACTTCTTGAAGGTTATTTTAACACAAAACGCAATGTATTTCAATACCCAAAATTAATTTTTTTGTTTTTTTATCGATTTAGAAGAATGTTGATTAGTTTTCTTAAATTTAAGTTGAGGCTTTGCTTTTTTGCTAATACAGTCTTTGTCAATGACTATTTTCTCTAATCCTTCGGCACTAGGACTAGAGTACATTGTGTCTAGCATAACATCTTCTAGAATGTTTCGCAATCCTCTTGCACCCATACCCAAAGACAAAGCACGAGATGCTATCGCTTCTAGTGCATCATTTTTGAATTCCAAATCAATGCCATCCAGCATAAAGATAGTCTTATATTGGTCTACTAGATTGTTCTTGGGGGTTGTAAGTATATTCATCATTCCCACTTTATCAAGTTTTTCTAAAGCAATAACGACAGGTAGTCTACCTACGAATTCAGGAATCATACCATAATTTACCAAATCTTCTAATGTAACTGACTCATTACCTTGCTTTTCTTCCTTTTGTCGAGAAAAACCCAAAGTATTACTATTGTTGCGATTGAAAATAATTTCATCTAATCGAACAAACGCTCCCCCACATATAAACAAGATGTTATTTGTATTCATAGTTACAGTATCAGCATGACTACTTTTTTTGCCATTGCCGACAGAAACCTCTACGGTAGCACCCTCTAATATCTTTAAAAGCGCTTGCTGTACACCTTCTCCAGAAACATCACGAGTCATATTGCGAGAATCAACTTTTCTAGCGATTTTGTCTATTTCGTCAATGTAAATTATTCCAATTTCGGCTTTTTTTACATCATAGTCAGCATTAATTAGCAATTTTGACAATATACTCTCTACATCATCGCCCACATATCCTGCTTCTGTCAAACTTGTAGCATCTACGCAGACAAACGGGACTTTTAAAATCTGTGCTAAAGTCTTGGCAATAAGCGTCTTACCTACTCCTGTAGGCCCTATTAGTAAAATGTTGCTTTTATCTAAAACTACAGATTTCTGCTTCTTCCCAAGATTATATTTTAATCTCTTGTAATGATTGTATACAGCCACTGCCATAGCTCGCTTTGCCCTTTCTTGACCTACGATATAGTCATCGAGATAGGCTTTGATTTCCATAGGATTTGGCAAGCCAAACTGATACACTGAGCCTCTATTCTTTTGCTCTGCCTCTAGCACTATATCGCGACAAATCTCTACGCATGAGTCGCAAATATAGCAAGTACTTGTAGGGCTGGACACCAGCCTCTTTACCTGTGTATGTGATTTACCACAAAAAGAGCAAAAAGCATCTTCCATAATATTACTCCTTATACCAAAATCTTGTCTACGATGCCATAGTTTACGGCTTCACTAGGATTTAAATAATTATCTCTTTCAATATCTGCAAGCACTGTACTTTTACTTTTTTTGCAAAATTTTGCCAATAATTCAGCATAAATTGAGCGGTCCTTTATTCCTTCTTTGTAATAAATCTCTATCTCAGTAATTTGTCCATTCACCCCTCCCCAAGGCTGATGAATCATTACCTTGCTATGTGGCAAAATAAATCTTTTGCCATGCTCTCCACCAGCCAATAGCAAGGCGCTAGCGCTTGCACAAAGCCCAATGCAGATTGTAGATACAGGTGCCTTGATATATTGCATAGTATCTAATATTGCCAAGCCACTTTGCGCAACGCCACCAGGACTATTGATATATAGGCTAATATCCTTCTTGCTATCTTGACTCTCTAGATATAATAGTTGAGCGACTACGCTATTAGCCAATCGGTCATCTATTTCGCCTGTAATAAAAATAATCCTATCCTCTAGCATACGAGAATACAAATCTGATACGCGCTCACCTGTAGGTGTCTTGTCTATTACTGTGGGAATTAACATATTACCTCCTAAAAGAAAGAAAAAGACAATTTGAAAAATTCAAATTGTCTTTTGTAAATTAAATTATTATTTTGCTGTTTTACTTGTTGTTGACTTCTTTGCACAAGTCTTCTTGGTTGTTGCTTTTGCCTCAGATGTAGACTTGGTAGTAGTCTTCTTAGCAGGAGCCTTCGCAGTGGACTTCGCCTCAGCCTTTGCCTTAGTCGCTGTAGACTTGGTAGCAGTCTTCTTGGTAGTAGATTTTGGACTAGCTTCACCATCTTTGCTTGGCTCTACTGTGTTGTTAGATACTAGCATATTCATCAACTTACCCATAAGTATATCACTATAAATATAATTTAACTGACGGCTGTCCATACTTTTTTTGTATTCTTGTAGAGTTTTATTTGACATTTTGGCGATTTCTTCAACCTTAGCATCTAACTCTGCATCACTTACGGTCAAATCTTCTGCTCTTACTAGTGCTTCGAGCACTTGTTTTGTCTTGGCGATGCGCTCAGCATCATCTCTTCTCTCAGCACGCAAAGCATCTACTGTAGTACCTACATAGTTTGCATAGTCTTCAATTCTCATACCTTGATAAGCAAGTCTTTGAGATAAATCTCTCATTACAATATCTAGTTGCTCCTCGATTACTTCTTCTGGCAACTCAACTTTTGAATTATCTACCACTTGAGCAAGAATAGCATCTTCTTTTGCAGACTGGTTGCGTCTATCGATTTCGTGGCGAAGTTGTGCTTCGATTTCCTTTTTCCACTCATCTAGGGTGTCTACACCTGCTACATGCTTAGCAAGTTCATCATTAATCTCAGGAATATGCTTAGTATTTACTGACTTGACATCGCACTCAAATACGGCTTCTTTGCCTGCTAAAGTTTTGGCGCCATAATCTTCTGGGAAAGTAACTTTCACTGTTACATGCTCGCCCGCTTTGTGCCCTACTAATTGGTCTTCAAAAGTATCTATGAATGAGTGGCTACCCAACTCAAGCTCATAGTCGGTAGCTTTACCACCGTCAAATTCCACTCCATCGATACTGCCGACAAAGTCGATAACTACGATATCTCCTAACTCAGATACCTTGCCATCTGCTGGGTGGCTATGAGTATGATGAGCTTGTGCTTCTCTCAACTGTTGCTCGAGCATCTCTGGCTGGTATTCATTGAGAATTGCCTTTACTTTCAAACCCTTGTAAGCGCCTAGCTCTACCTCAGGCAAAACTTTTAGAACGATTTTGCCTACCAAAATATCATCAACGAAGGATACCAACTCCAATTTTGGCTCTCCAAAAGTACGCACATTTGGATTATCATTCATAAATTGATTGTAAGCTTGGTCTGCTAGTTCGGTAAAAGCATCTTGGAAGAATACTCCATCACCATAATTCTGCATAATGACCTTTTTAGGCGCTTTGCCTGGTCTAAAGCCTTGCACAGAGTACTTCCCCTTAGTCGCTTCATACGCCTTGTCCACAGCAGCCTGATATTCCTTGGCTGTACTGGTAAACTTCAATTCCAATGTAAATTTATCTACATTCTTAGTTTCAAATTCCATATTATCCTCCAAAAAATTGTGTTGTATTATACCACAAAAAAAGCATAATTTCAAGGCATATAGCACTATTTTATAAATTTAAACAATTAATTCTATGTTGTTCTATTATTTGTTCACTTATATTAATTATTAAAAATTTACTTTAATGTTAAACTAAAAAACTTAACTATTATTTTGTCTACCAAAATACTTGCCAAAAAGCGCATAACTTTGTTAAAATAATTTTATAAAATATTAGGGGTGCTATGGATATGAAAATCGAAAAACTTACTTGTCCAAATTGTAGCGCAAAAATTACAGAAAATCAGACCACTTGTAGTTATTGTGGCACAAATCTAGTCGTCAGTGCCGAGCAGGATACAAAATCGCCAAATGAGAATACAGTCATCAACCAAAATAACATTAGCGAAAACATTACTGCAGAGAGTCAGTCAACTCAAAATCTTGCGACACCTAGTAGTGTCTCCGATATCTCTCCAGATGTTATGAAACTATCGTTAGAAGTAGCCGAAGCAAACAAGCAACAAGAGAGAAAACATCGATTGATTTCAAGTATAGTATCAGGTATCACTGGAATAGCAGGAATCATCAGTGGTATTATCCTACTTGATGAGATTACCTACTTGGGAGTAGTGCTAATATTACTAGGAATATTGTGTGTTTGCAAAATATTCTATACCAATATGCGCGCTAGCTACAATATGACCCCTGCAGGATACACATACTCTGCAATTATTTGCGTACTTATAAGTGGATTTGCAATTTTCGGTGGTTGTATGATGATAGAAATTTCTGATGATATTGAAAATCAAATTTGCTCTATCATACCATTCTTCCTAGCACTTGTATCAATTACTTATTTTATTACTAAGACTATATTCTATATACGCGAGAAAAAATTCAAAAAATAATGATTTTAATAATTAAAAAAGACTTGGAAAATTCCAAGTCTTTTTCTATATCGATAAATTGATAAGTTTATCCTTGAGTAGTTGCAGGCACATCTGCAATAGTAAATACAGCACCTATAGTACCATAGACTGTTGCATAACAATACCCGTCTTCTACATCTTTATATAAGTCTTTGTTAGGTGTAATTTTCCACTTATCCTTTGCCTCACTAGGGTTTTCGCCTCCAGGCATACATATTGCTCCGTTAGGCGCAATATAAATGATACCTTTAGTTACTGCTTGTTGCAACTTTGATAAATTGGCTTCATAAGCAGCATTATAAGCACTCTTAGCATCTGTATTTTTAACTAATAATTGCTGGAATGCTTGATATGTGGTCAAAGTCTTACCAGCAGAAGTTGCTTGAGTCTTGACAAGTTCTATACCACCTTGTATTTGAGGGTCATTAAGCATACCATTCATTACAGCAAGGTCTGTAATGTAGTTTACTGTTTTTTCAAAATCTAATTGAAGCGCTACATCAGCACCAGCAACCTCAAAACTTGCAGCTATTGGGCTAGTAGTTGCATCTTCAGCCTCAGAAGACTTGAATGCTGCGACAAAGTTTATTACCTCAACATTGCTTGAGTTCTTGCTTAAGAAAGTCTTACGAGCGCCTAATTCATCTATTGCGGTATCACTATCAAAGAATGCATTTTGTGCTTTAAGTCCACCAAACAAGATTTGTGCGGCTTCGTATGTCTTAAACCAACCTTCTGTACCTGCTACGAATGATTGTAATACAGAACTATCATCTACATATACATGAGGTACAGAACCTATTGAACCGGCAATACCATCATTGGTTTTTGAGTAATCGTTAATAATTACCGGACCACCAGCACCGATTAAATTACAATCATTGATGTTTAGAGTTCTAGCAGAGTTATATATAATTGTACTATAACTATCAAATGCGTTTACTTTGTTTAGGTTAAAGTCTTGATAACTTTCTGTACTACCCTCACTATAAGTCCTAAATGCTCTACCCTGACCCATATAAGATATATACCAGCGTTGAGAAAGGTTATTGTTCATAGTTATCTTACACTCGTCAGCCTTTAAGAACATCAAGCCACCACTCAAACTTGCGTCTTCAGACTTATTTGAGTTACCTGTAAGTGCAATATTATTTATTTCAGCAGTTTCTATCAATGCATCTTTTGCCTCATCTAGAGTTGAATATGTGCCGTCAGTAACTTTTGCTTGAATTTCTTCCATAGTTTGCTGTTCTGCTACATCACGAGCATAGATGGCTATTAGACAGGTATGAGTAGTTATCGCCTTTGTAGGGTCTCTATTTGTTTCACCCTCTGCTTTATAAATCAGTGGAATATTCTGAGCAGACAAGGTAAAGTAGTTACCTTCTAATACAAAGTCTTCACCCTCTGTTAGCGTCCTCTTGTAGATAGATGCCTCAGGCTCTTTGCCTAGATTAGATTCATCTTTTAGCGAACCTATAGCAGGGTCATCGCTACCTGTGATTCCTTGCTCACCTGCTTGCCAGAAATGAATGTCTGGGATATCGCTTCGATTAATGGTAATGTCATTGTGAAGAATAAATGTGTTGGTATTTACTTCCAATGGGATATTGTGTGCAGTCTTATATTCTGTCCACTTTCCACCCATATTTGAGTTGTCGATAGCGGATAAATCAGCGACATTGTAAATATTGTATCCATCTATTACCTTGAACTCTAATTCACAAGGGCTTACTTGTGCATCGCCATCGCCAAGATTAGCAGGCAATACTGAAATCTTAAATTGCTTTTCATTAGCACTTGGAGTAAAGTCAAAAGTATGCTCTTCTCCATCAAATACTACATACTGTTCCAACATACCGCCAGCGAGCTCATCATACTTACTAGTACCCTCATTCCATAGATAAACTGTAGCGGTCATTGGATAATTGTATATACTCTCACCA